>JACQWB010000081.1 GCA_016209385.1 Candidatus Rokuibacteriota bacterium | reverse complement strand
TTACACGGCCCAGCAGCAGGCCTGGGGCGCCATGTACGAGCCGGTGCAGAAGCAGGCCCTGTTCCTGGCGTTCCTCGACGACTTCTGGCGCCTGACGTGGCTCTTCCTGCTCCTCATCCCCTTCCTGCTCCTCATGCGCCGGCCCCGCCCGGTCCCGTTTTCCGTCCGAGTGTAGGTCAGTCGGAGGGGGCCTCGACGGCCCCCTCCGAGGCCTCCCCAAGGAATCGGTTGCGCGGGCGAAGCCCGCGCTCGAAGGGTGTTACTCCGATAGGCTCCTGAAGCCCCGCCGGTTGCTCCAGAAAAATGAGCCCCTTGCCTCATCGACGCGACGGCGGCGCGCGCCCCAAAGTAATAGGCAAGCTCGGACGCGGAGGGCGCGCCATGGAGCAGATCGTTCTCTGGCAGCAGAAGTGGGGGCTCAGCTTCCACATCCCCTGGTATCTCTTCCTGGGTGGACTGGCCGGCGGCACGATGACGATCGCGGGCGTCGCTGACCTGCTGGCGGGGCGGCGCGAGAGTTTCCGTAGCTTCGCCCGAATGGCCGGCTACCTGACGGTCCCGGCGATCCTGCTCGGAGGCCTCTCCCTGAGCTTCCACCTCGGCAAGCCTGAGCGGGGCTTCGCGTTCCCGCTTTTTTTCACCAATTACCAGTCGTGGATGACCATCGGCGGCTGGATCCTCGGCGTCTTCGCCCCGCTGAGCGTGGCGTACGCCGCCGCCTGGCACTTCAACCTCGGGCGTCGGCTGAGGCTCGTGCTGGCGGCGCTCGGCATCCCGCTCGGGCTGCTCATGTCGCTGTACACCGGGTGGCTCCTCTCGGCCACGTGGCTGGTCCCCGGCGGTCGCTGGTTCGTGCCGTTCTGGGACGGCAACTATCTCCCGGTCCTGTTCCTCCTTTCGGGATTCTCGACTGGTTTCGCCGCATGCGGCCTGGCCGGTCTGCTCTCTGGGAGCCCGGATCGGACTCGGGCGGGCACGGCGTCGGAAGGAATCTGGTCGGGAGCCGAATTCGCAAGCCAGGCCGACGTCGTCACCGTTCTTGCGGAGGGTGCGTGGGTTTACCTGTTCCTGGCGTCGCTTGCCGTGGGGACGCTGGGGCAGCAGCTCGCGTTCCGGTTTGTCACCCGCGGCGACCTCGCGCCCTGGTTCTGGTGGGGATTCGTGGGGCCAGCGCTCGCGGCGCCGCTCCTGGCCAGCGTGCTCTACGCCATCGGCGAGCGCCTCCTGCACGTTCGCATCCGCTGGATCCTCTACGCTAAGTTTCTCCTCGTCCTCGTGGGCGGGCTTCTGCTCCGCTACGTCGTCGTGTGGGGAGGAGATTTGAAGGGCCCGCTCGTGTTTCCGCCTTCCCTGTGGCCGGTCCCAGGCCCCGGCGTCTCCGCGCTTCCCGGCATCGGGGGGTAGGTCCGTCGGAGGGGCCCGGGTACCCACGCCGGAGGCGCACCCGCGCCACAGGCCTGGGTCGGCCGAAGGCGCGGGGAGTCAGGCGTTCACCATAATTCCGCGCCGCGGCGGAAGTCGTGGCGAAGCACCCCCGGGCAGCCACCGCGCGCAGTGCGGGATTTTCCGGGTGGGCATCTCAAGTGTTTCCCCACTTGGATACTCAGGGCGCGGGCCTGTAACTTTTCCGGTGATTCCTGTCTGGGTTCTCCGGATGACACAGCGCGCATGTCCTCGTGGTTGAAGCTAACTCGGCAGGTTCACCAGATCAGGAACAATGGCAACACGACTTCCGGCGACACGACTGATGGCATTCGAGTCACTCTGTTCTCCACTGGCAACACCCTTCAGGACAACCATCTGAAGAATAACGTGACGCACGACTGCCATGACTTCTCCAGTGGGGGAGGAACCGCGGGAACGGCCAATTTCTGGCTCAACAACCACGGCGAGACGTCGAGTCCGTCAGGCCTGTGTAGTGGGGGAGCCGATGAGGCGAGTTTCGTCACCTCAACCGGCTATGGCTGGGATGCGAGCTATCCGTGGTATGCAGCCTTCGACGTAGCTGCTGAATACGATTGGGCGACAGCGTATGCGACGATCGATACGGAAAGCCTTCTCCAACTCGTGCCCGAGATTCCGGCGGGAAGTATTCGCGGGCTGACCTTAAGCCCATCCCCATAGGGCACCAACATAAAGTAATCTCGACTCGCACGTGTGTTCGCGGGCTGGTGCGAGACCGACGGGACTACCCCACGGCTGCGACTCGCCCTCTCGCTGGGGCCGGAGCACAGGTCACGAGGCGTCTGACTTCCCGAGCTGCTCCTCAAGGAAGTGGACGAGCTTCCGCAGGGGTGCCGATTTGGCCATGAAGACTCGCCCGCCGATGACCCCACCCCGGGCAGCAACCTCCTCCTGCGTGACCGCCGCGGTCAGGAACACGAGCGGAACGTGCTGGAGGGCCTCGTCCTCCCCGATCTCGGCCGCCACTTCGCCGCCGTCCACCTCCGGCATCATGATGTCCAGGACAATCAGGTCGGGCTTGAAGTCTCGGGCAGCGGCGACGGCTCTCGTGGGCTCGGATTCCGTCCTCACCTCGTAGGCCCCGATCCCCTCGAGCGCCGTCTTCAACACGTCCGCATAGTGCGCGTCATCATCAACGATTAAGATCCGCCGCTTCCCCATGGCCATCCTCTCCTCTGCGGACGGTCAACTCGCGAGCTGCCTCAGGACCTGGACCCCTTCGCGCGCGATCCGGATCCGCTCGCTCACAGCGTCGCCTAACGCTCGACGTGGCGAGGCAGGATGAAGGAGAACGTCGAGCCTTTTCCGACCTCCGACTCCACCCAGATACGTCCGCCATGGAGCTCGATGATCTGTTTGGCGATCGCCAGGCCCAGCCCGCTGCCGCCCTTTCTCCGCGCCGGTGAGCTGTCGGCCTGCTGGAACTCCTCGAAGATCCGCTGCTGCTCGGCGACGGGGATCCCGGGACCGGTATCGGAGACGGAGACGAGGTAGCAGTCGTCCGAAACCCTCGCCTCCACCCGCACCTCGCCACTGTCCGTGAACTTGATCGCGTTGCCGACCAAGTTGACGAGCACTTGAGTCATCCGACGCTCGTCGCCCCGGCCGCGGGGGAGGCCGGGCGGCACCGAGACCTGCAGCGCAACGTTCTTGGCCGCGGCGAGGGGTTCCGCCTGGGTGATGACCGCCTTGACCACATCCCTCAGGGAGTAATCGGCCAGCGCGAGGGTGAGCTGGCCCGCCTCGATCTTGGACAGGTCCAGGACATCGTTGATGAGGCCCAGGAGATGGCGACCGCTCTTCTCGATGCGCTCCATGACCTGTCGGATCTTGTCCGGCACCTCACCGTAGATGCTGTCAACGACCAGCTCGGTGTAGCCCAGGATCGAGTTCAGGGGAGTCCGCAGCTCGTGGGACATGTTGGCGAGGAACTGGGATTTGTGGCGGCTGGCGATCGCGAGCTGGCGCCCTTTTTCATCGAGCTGCTGGAAGAGTCTGGCGTTGTCGATCGCCACCGCGGCGTGGGCAGCGAACGTCTGAAGCAATTCCGCCGTCCGGGGGTCGATCGGGACCCGGCTCCGCCGGTTGTCCACGCTGAGCACCCCCACGGGCCGGCCGCGGGCCACCATCGGGACGAGCAGGAAGCTCTTCGTACGCAACGGATGCAGGTTGGAATACGGCGGCCGGAGCCGGAGCTCGGCGGGGACTGGGTGCTCCTCGTCGAAGAACATCGAGCGGTTCTCCCGCAAGCACTTGGTCATGGCCCCGGCTTCAGCAAGCGGGATCTGGAGTCGCTGCGCGGCGGCCCACTCCTGCTCTGACAACCCGGCGCCCGCCAGCATGGCCACCGCGTTCTCGTCGGCGGTCAGGCCCCAGATCAAGCAGCGGTCGATGACGACGACCTGGCGGGCACCCTCTAGGACCCGGCTGAGCTGCTCCTTGAGGGAGAGCGGCTCTTGCATGGCCGTAGAGAGCCGGTAGAGCTGCTCGAGGTTCCGCGAGAGTTTCTCGAGCTGGATTCGCTGGCGCTCGAGCGAGCGCTCGGCCCGCTTGCGCTCGATCACCCGCCCGAGCTGGGTGCCGATGTGCGCCATCACATCCAGCAAGGGCTCATTCGGCTCGAGCGGCACAGGCGAGAAGAACTCCAGCACCGCGACCACTTCGGCCCCGGCCAGCACAGGGAACCCAAACGCGGCTCTGACCCCGATATCCGTTGCGACCTTCGCCCTCGGGAAGTTCGGATCCCTGGTCACGTCGATGATCCAGGCCGGCTTCCCGCTCCTCAAGACCCGACCCGGCAATCCGATCCCGGGGGGAAAGCGCGTGCTCTCCGTCACGCGCCGGAAAGTCTCGAACCGGTCCGGCTGGTCGAGGTGCCAGAGCCCTGTCGGGACCAATGCTCCGGTCCCGTCATCCGCCAGGAGATATCCATGCCCGACAGGCCACCCGGTATATGCGCAAACCTGGTCGAGGGCGATCTGCATGGCTTCCTCGACGTTGGACGCCTCGTTGGCCGCCACAGCGACCGCCTGGAGCAGGCTCACCTGCGCCTTGCTCTCCCGCAGCGCCGCCTCGGCCCGCTTGCGCTCGGTGATGTCGCGGAATGTTCCCGTATAGAACACCTCGCCGTCCAGCTTCGCCTCGGTCACCATCACTTCCATCGGGAACGTCGAGCCGCTCACGCGCCGGCCGAGCATCTCACGATAACCGCCCGACGACACGAGGCCGGAAAGCGTGGAGTGGACAGGGCCGGCGGCCGCGCCGGGACCGCCGCTCGATGGCGGGCCCAGAAGACGCGTAATCGGCTCGCCCGTGAGCTGGTCTCCCCGATACCCGAAGATACCCTCCGCAGCGGGGTTCGAGGAGGTGATCCGCAGCCCGTCCTTCGAAAAGGTGATGATGCCGTCCATCGCCGTGGTGACGATGGCCTGAGTCTTGGCCACCGCGCGCTCCAGGGCGTCCATCACGCGGTTGTAGAGCTGGGCGATCTGCCCGACCTCGGTGAACGGCTCCACCGGCGCCCGCAGGCTCAGGTCCTGGGTCTTCTCCTGGGAGGCCATGACCGTGAGCAGGTCGAGCACCTCCGTGGTGGCACCGTGCTCGGCCACATTGAGGCCGGCGTGCTCCTGGTCCGGCGTCACGCGGAGGCGGTGGACCCGGTTCACGATGTTGAACACGACATAGCTCACCCCGAACGTCCAGAGAAAGCACGCCGCTATCCCCAGAAGCTGGACCTTGAGCTGGGCACCGAAACCCAGGCCGGTCCCCAGCATCTCCGGCCTGCCGAACAGCGCGACGGCCAGCGTCCCCCACATGCCGGCCCCGAGGTGAACGGGAATCGCCCCAACGGCGTCGTCGATTCGAAGCCGTTCCAGCAAGCGATCCGCGGCCAGCATCACGACCCCGCCGACCGCGCCGATCAGCGCTGCCGCGAGAGCCGAAACCGCGTGGGCGTTCGCCGTGACCGCGACCAGGCCGGCCAGTGAGCCGTTGATGACGAGATCGACGTCGGCGCGCCCCCGGATATACCAGCCGATCCCGAGCGCGGCCACCATCCCGGTCGCCCCCGCCAGCACCGTGTTTGCGATGACCGGAGGCACGTGCTCGTTCAGGGCGAGGGTGCTGCCGCCGTTGAAGCCGAACCAGCCGAACCACAGGAGCATCACGCCCAGCATCGCCAGGGGGACGTTGGCGCCTGGTGGCCTTCTGGGCGGGCCGTCTTGGGGGAAGCGGCCAGCGCGCGGCCCAAGAATCAGGAGCGCGGCCAGGGAAACCCAGCCCCCCACGCTGTGAACCACGCTCGAGCCCGCGAAGTCAACGAACCCGTTTTTCCCCAGCCAGCCGGCCCACGACCCTTCGTACTCGCCGTTCCACGCCCAGTGCCCGAAGACGGGATAGACCAGGCCGGAGGCGAGGGCGGCCGTGATGAGATAGGCGCTGAAGCGCATGCGTTCCGCGACCGCCCCCGAGACGATCGTCACGGACGTCGAGCAGAACATGACCTGGAACAGGAAGAAGACAGCCAGCCACATCCCGCCCTGGCCGATCGGGAGCATGAAGCCCGTTGATCCGATCCATCCCGCCTTCGACGCGCCGAACATGAGCGCGTACCCGAGCGCCCAGAAGAGGATAACGGAGATCCCGAAGTCGGTCAGGTTTTTCATCGCGACGTTGATGTTGTTCTTGCTTCGCGTCAACCCCGATTCCAGACAGAGGAATCCCGCTTGCATGAGAAACACCAGCGTCGCGCTGAACGCCACCCAGAGGACGTCGGTTAATGGTTTGTCCATGACTGTGTCTACGATCGCCACGTGGCCAGCCACTGAGCGAAGGCGTCGGGCGGGACCGGCCGGCTGAAGAAGTACCCCTGGCCTTCGTCGCACCCGAGATCCAGGAGGGCGTCGACCTGCTCTCTGGTCTCCACGCCCTCAGCGACGACCGCCAGCCTGAGCGACCGCGCCAGGGCGACGATGGCCTCGGCGATCGCCAGCGCGTTGGGGTCGGTCGTGAGGTCGCGGACGAAGGACTGGTCGATTTTCAAGATATCGACGGCGAAGCGTTTGAGGTAGCTCAGCGACGAGTACCCGGTCCCGAAGTCGTCGATCGCGATGAGGAGGCGCATCGCCTTGAGGTCGGCCAGGGTACGGGTGACCGCGTCGGTGGGATCCATAAGGAGGCCTTCGGTCAACTCGAGCTCGAGGAACCTGGGATCGAGACCCGCCTCGGCGACCGCGGCGGCCACGCTCTCCCGCAGCCGGGCGTGGCGGAACTGCCGCGCCGAGAGGTTCACGGCAACGCGCAGGGGCCCGACGCCGCCCGCCTGCCAGGCCTGGGCCTGGGCGCACCCGGCGCGGAGCACCCACTCCCCGATGGGGATGATGAGACCGCTCTCTTCCGCGAGCGGGATGAAGGCCCCGGGCGGCACCAGACCGCGCTCGGGGTGGTGCCAGCGCAGGAGCGCCTCGACGCCGGTCACGCGCCCGGTCTTGAGCTCCACCTGCGGCTGGTAGTAGAGCTTCAGCTCGCCCCGCTCGAGGGCGCGGCGCAGGCCCGCCTGAAGGGCGAGGCGCTCGAGGGCGCTGGCGTTCAGGTCGGGCGTGTAAAAGCGGAAGGCGTTGCGGCCCTGTTCCTTGGCGCCCGACAGGGCGGCGTCGGCGTTTTTGATAAGCGCGCCCGCGTCGGCGCCGTCGGCGGGGTAGACCGCAATGCCGACGCTCACCGTCACGAACAGCTCGCGCCCGGCCACCAGGAACGGCACGGCGAAGCTCGCCAGGGTCCGCTCGGCGACCACGGCCGCCAGCTCGGCCCGCCCCAGTCCCTCGAGGACGATCGCGAACTCGTCGGCGCCGAGGCGCGCGATCGAGTCGACCGCGCGTACGCACTGCCGGAGGCGTTCGGCCACTCCCTTGAGGAAGAGGTCGCCGGCTTCGTAGCCCAGCGACTCATTGATCGCCTTGAAATGGTCGACATCGACGAGCATGACAGCGAGCGGCTGTCCGCTCCGCTCGGCCCGGACCTGAGCGCGGCCCAGCCGGTCCTGGAAGAGCGCCCGATTGGCGAGCCCGGTCAGCGCGTCGTACTGGCTCACGTAGTCGAGGTCGCGGGTAACTTCGGTCACCCGGCGGGCGAGCTGGGCCTGCTCCTCGTCGCGGGCGAGCAGCAACCGCCGCCGCTCCAGGGCCCGCTCGGATGCGTCCAGGATGTCGCGCCTGCTGACGGGCTTGACAAGGTAGTCGGAAGCGCCCTGCTTCATACACTCGACCCCCACCTGGACGTCGTCGGCCCCGGTGAGCATGACGATGGCTGCGGTGGGGTCGAGGGCCCGGGCGGCCTTGAGGAACTCCAGGCCGTCCATCCCAGGCATCCGGACGTCGCTGATGGTCAGGAGCGGACGGCTTGCGCGGAACTGCTCAAGCGCCTCCGCACCGTCCCCGGCCTCCTCGCACTCGTAGCCCCGGGCGAGGAACGCCTGCCGGAGGATCTCCCGGGCCTCGGCGTCGTCATCCACGATGAGCACCAACCGGCGATCCATAGCCCCTCCCGCTGATCTCGCACCGGAAGACGCAGATTTACACCGTGTTCAAAGGGCTCGGTGCCTGGACGGGGCACCACTCAAGGAGGCCACGCACCCGAGATGCTTCCCCGCTCCCCTGTTCCCCCAAACGCTGGACGTGTTGGTCGGGGTGAGAGGATTTGAACCTCCGACCCCCTGCTCCCAAAGCAGGTGCGCTACCAGGCTGCGCCACACCCCGAATGTGCAGTCACGAGTATAAGTGGCGCGCGAAGGCCGATCAAGGCTCGGCCGCGGGGAACCACGCGAGGAGAAGCTCCCGGGCGAGCGCCACCGCGCGCGCCCGGTGGCTCACGCGATTCTTGACCTCCTGCGCCAGCCCGGCGAAGGTCTGGCCGAGCGGCGGGTAGAGAAAGATCGGGTCGTAGCCGAAGCCGCCCGTCCCCCGCGGCGCGAGCGTGAGGCGCCCCTCCACCGTCGCTTCCACCACGCGCTCGCGCCCCGCGGGATCGGCGAGCGCGATCACGCAGCGAAAGCGGGCGGTGCGGCGCTCGGCAGGCACCCCGCGAAGCGCTTCCAGGAGCCGGGCGCAGCGCCCGGCATCGCTCAACCCCGGACCGCCGTAGCGGGCGCTCGCGACTCCGGGCGCGCCGGCGAGCGCGTCCACCTCCAACCCCGAATCGTCGGCGAGGGCCAGCGCACCGGCGAGCCGGGCGGCCGCGCGCGCCTTCGCCAGCGCGTTGGCGGCGTAGGAGCCGACCTCTTCCGGGGGCAGTCGCGCTTCGGGAAACGCCGCGAGCGGAACCACGTCGAACGGCACCGCGCCCAGAAGGCTCTCGAGCTCCCGGGCCTTGGCGGCGTTGAGGGTGGCGAGAACGAGGCGGGGCTTAGAGGCGTGCCGGAAAACTCGACTCGAATCCTCCAATCGTCGACCCGCACCCGGCCGAAGCGTTCCCAGCGCGGGCTTGGCCCGCGCGATTAACTCGGGCCTCGCGCGGCGGGCGGCCTGCCTCCCGGCATGGCCGACCCCGCCACGCTCGAACAACGGGGGGAGGCATCGGAAGGGGGGCGGAGCCCCCCTCCGAGGATTTTAGAGGGAGAAGACGGCGTCGTCACGGGCCTCGAGGGCCCGCCGCTGAAGGGCCACGAGCCGGGCGATCCCCGCCTCGGCCAGGGCCAGCATCTCCTGGAGGCGATCGCGTCCGAACGGCATGTGCTCGGCGGTCCCCTGGACCTCGACGAACTCCCGCGCTCCAGTCATGACCACGTTCATGTCCACCTCGGCGGAAGAGTCCTCGACGTAGTCCAGGTCCAGCACCGGCAGGCCGCCCACGACGCCCACGCTGACTGCGGCCACGCAGTCGCGGAGGGGCAGGCCGGGCAGGAGGCCGCCTTGGACCAGCTTCCCGAACGCGTCAGCGAGGGCGATGAAGCCGCCGGTGATGGCGGCCGTGCGGGTGCCTCCGTCGGCCTGGATCACGTCGCAGTCCACCCAGAAGGTGCGCTCGCCGAGCTTGGCCATCTCGACCACCGCGCGCAGGGACCGGCCCACGAGCCGCTGGATCTCCTGAGCGCGCCCGCCGGTGCGGTTAGCCTCCCGGGTCATCCGCGTCGAGGTCGCGCGCGGGAGCATCCCGTACTCCGCCGTCACCCACCCCTGCCCCTGGCCCCTCAGGAACTGGGGGACCTTGTCGTCGACGGAGGCGGTGCAGATGACCCTGGTCTCGCCGAACTCCACGAGCACCGAGCCCTCGGGATGGCGGAGGAAGTTCCGCGTGATCCTGACCGGCCGGAGCTGATCCGGGCGGCGCCCGTCGTGGCGCATCAGCGCGCTCCCTCCATCAGGATAGCCCGCATCTTCTGATCGTAGCGCCGCTTGTACTCGGCGAGCCCGGCGTAGATCGCGCGGGCGACCTGCTCGCGGTACCGCGAGTCCATGAGCTTTCGCTCTTCCTTCCGGTTGGTGACGAAGCCGATCTCGACCAGGATCGCCGGCATGGCGGCGCCGCCCAGCACGTAGAAGCCCGCCTGCTTGACGCCCCGGTTGGCGATCCTGAGCGAGCCGGTCATCGAGTCGAGGACGATCTCGGCGAGGCGGCTGGATTCGGTTTGGAACTCGGACTGGGCCAGGTCCCAGAGGATCGTCTTCAGGATATCCAGGTTCCCGCGCGGGGGGCGGGTCTCGAGCTGGATGACCCCGTTCTCCAGCGCCGCGACCTGCCGGGCGTCGTTGTCCGACGCCTCCGAGGAGAGGAAGTAGGTCTCCACCCCCTCCCAGACCGAGGCGCGATGGGCGTTGGCGTGGATCGAGACGAAGAGATCGGCCCGCTGGGCGTTGGCAAACGCGGTCCGGTCCCTCAGCGGGACGAAATAATCGCCGGTCCGCGTGAAGGCCACCTTGACGCCGAGCCCCTCCTCCAGCATCTTCGCGACCCTGAGCGTCACGTCCAGCACGACCTCCTTCTCCTGAAGCCCGTTCGGCCCGACGGCGCCCGGGTCGTGACCGCCGTGCCCGGCATCGAGCACGATGACCTTCAGGGGACCCGCCTGGGTCCTGAGCGTGTCGGCGCGCTCCCGGGCGCGGTGGAAGTCCAGCACCGCCCGGTAGGGCTCGCGGAGGACGCTCGTCTTCGCCTCGCCCAGCGGGGCCTCGAGGCTCACCCTGAGCAGCGCCTCCGCTCCGCGGCGCTCCAGGGAGAGGCCACGGATCAGGCCGTCCCGAAGCTGCTCGGCCTGCTCGTGCTCCACCGCGAGCCCCGACAGCCTGACCCTGACCTCTGAGGGACCGAGCTCCAGCTCAAACTCGAACGGGTCGCTCGCCTCCAGCACCACCCGCGTGAACGAGGGGTAGGAGCGGAACCGAAGATCCTCGAGCGCCGCGGCCGCCCGCGCAGGCTTCACTCGCGGCTTTGGTGGCGGCGGGCGCGACTCGCCCACACCGACGGCCGGCACCAGGAGGGGAAGGGCCTTGGTTAGAAACTCCTCCGGGACTGCCCAGCCGCTGGAGAGGACGCGCACCGGAGCCGAGAGGCGGACCGTCTTGCCCTGCACGACCACCTGGGCCCGGTCCTTCACGAGCCGGGCCGCCCGCGTGCCGACCTTGAACGTCGCCCTGGTTCCTTTGTCGCTCCACGCGGCCTTGACCCCGAGGAGCCGGGCGAGGCGGCTCAGCGAGACATAGCCGACCCCGTCCTCGGTCAAGAAGACGGGAAGCTGCCCGCGCTCCTGGCCCCGGATCTCGACCGAGAGAGTTCGGCTTTCCGCGGTTCCCTCGAAGAGACCCAGCAGGAGACTGCCCAGGACCCATCCGGCCAGCAGGCATCGCATCGCGAGGCGGGCTCCGTCCGTAGGGCGTATTCTAGCAGCAGCGGGCCCGCCGCAAAACTTTTTACAGGACCGCGAAAACAAAGATCGGGGCTCGAATCCTCGAGCCCCGATCCGGTTGGTGGAGGCGGCGGGAATTGAACCCGCGTCCGGAAACCCTCAGCGTCAGGCTTCTACATCCGTAGCTGGCATTCTTGCTCTCGCCCCCCAGCGCTCCTGCCAGCGGGATCACCGGGGAGCCAGCCTCGAAGGTTCTCGCCCCTCACCCCGAGGCCGGGATCAGGGCCAGCCACCAGAGTATGACGCCCCAGTTCCGGATCCCGGTGGCCCGACCCGGCGGGACGTGGCCGTCTTAAGCGGCCAGGGCTAGCTGAGTGTCGGCAGCTATAACCGTCCTCTCGGTTTTACGAGGAAAGAGGACCTCGGGACGCCGCCTGCGCCTCACTGATCCCCGTCGAAACCGGTCGCCCCCTCCTTTCCGTTTCTGATCTGGCTACTCGCGGGAGCGGCTGCGGATAGCCTTGTCCATCTCCCGGCGGGTCTCGCGCTCGCGAAGGGCCCGGCGCTTGTCGTAGAGCTTCTTGCCCCGCGCCAGGCCCAGCTCGAGCTTGGCCCGGCCATGCTTAAAGTATAGACGAAGCGGCACCAGGGTCAACCCGCGCTCCTGCGTCTTCCCCAGGAGCCGGTTGATCTCGCCCCGGTGCAGGAGGAGCTTCCGGCGGCGGTCGGGATCGTGGTTGGCGTCGGTCCCGTGATGGTAGGGGCTGATGTGGCACCCCAGCAGCCAGACCTCGTTGCCCTCGACCGCGGCGTAGCTGTCCTTGAAGTTGGCCTTGCCCTCCCGGAGGGACTTGACCTCGGTGCCCCGGAGGACGAGCCCGGCCTCGTAGGTCTCTAGGATCTGGTAGTCGTGCCAGGCCTTCCGGTTGGTGGCCACGGCCCGCTCGGCGGCCTTCCGGTCCCCTTGACTTGGCGCCATCGCCGTGTAGTATCGTGAGGCTTGCCCGGAGCCGAAGTGGCGGAATTGGCAGACGCGCTAGATTCAGGGTCTAGTGCCCGCAAGGGTGTGGGGGTTCGAGTCCCCCCTTCGGCACCAATCCTGACCACCACTTAGCCCGCACCCCCATCATAACCGCGCGGCTCTCCACTCTCCAGTGCTAATACTGGTGTCACTCCGCTCCGGGGCGACCCGCTCCGCCGCCTGCTTTACTCGTGCGGCAGTCGGCATGCGCCCACTCGTCGCCCGCTGCCACCTGGGTCTCGACCGGCTGTACCGGTGTATCGCTGACCGAACGCGTGCCCAGGAGCACCTCACGACCGCGGCGGCGCTGTACCGCGAGATGGACACGGGCTTCTGGCTGGCGCAGGCGGAGGCGGAGCTGGCGAAGATGGAATGAGGGCAACGACGGGGTGAGCCGCCGAGATGTATTACATCCGATACCCTTGACACGAGCAGACGAGGCGTAGAGAGTATGGCTCATGGCTTCCGACCCGCTCGACGCCCGCTTTGATCGGCTTCGACAGGAACTCCAGCACGATATCCAGACCAGCGCCGCAGAGACTCGCCGACATTTCGAGGTCGTTGGCGAGAGCTTGCGGTCCGACATCCAGCTAATCGCTGAAGGACTCACCGCGCTGGATGAAAAGCTTGAGCGCTTCCGCAACGAGGTTCGCCAGGAATTCAGCAAGGTGGACCGGCGGCTTCTGGACCTGGATGGGCGAATCGCCGTCTTGGAGCACCGTTAGGCTCACGTCTCGCCCGCTTCCAACCTTGGAGTCCCAACTTCCTCTGGCCGCCGAGTAGCAGGCGACGCTGCTTGTCCCCTCCCGTGCGGGGGCTAAGCTCGCCGTACTGGTTTCGAGCTTCCCCCGGACCGGAAAGAGGTCTGGTAACTGCAATTGCCCGCGAATGGAAGATCAATGACATCCTGCTCAGAGACCCCCTCTTTACCCCCACGAGCGGGGACGTACTTGGTTCAAGGCAGCCTATACCCCAGGACTTGGAGTGAGAAGTCTACGAGACTAGTGTCCGGGACCTCCTGGCTTTCGGCGCGCTGAAGTGCAGCGCTTTCATAGCATCAAAAAGCGATACGGGGTGGGAGGCGGCGAGATGATGGGGTCCAGGGGCTCCTGCTCCCACTCCCGCAAAACAACAGGACTCTTGTAGTTGTTCGGGATAAGGGCCTAGAATTCCCCTGCGGCTTGAGGATGGTTGGATGAGCCAGCTGGAGCCCTTTCCCATGGTATGGCCCGGGGGCTGTCCTCAAAAGCGGAAAAAAACCCGCGCGGACGTCATGCCTACGGCAGCGGCCCGATGAGATGGAATGCCTTTTTATAGGGGTGCAGCCATGACAGAGCCAGAGCTTCTCAAACGCATTACGGCGAACTCTGAGATCTTTGGGGGAAAGCCAATTATTCGTGGGATGCGAGTATCCGTGGAATTGATTCTGAGCCTATTGGCGCAGGGCGAGACCATTGACGCGATTCTCGCCGACTATCCTGACCTGGAGCCGGAAGATATCCGTGCTTGCTTAGCGTATGCGCACGCGGTGATTGCCAACGACTCTCTCGACGCCGTTCGAGTCGCAGACAAGTGAGGTTCCTCATTGACAGGTGTGCAGGGCGCCGCCTGGCAGAATGGTTGCGACGAGAAGGACGATGTGGTGGAGTCGCGGGAACGAGGCCCTGATCCCGGGGACCGCGTGCTCCTGGAATGGGCAAGCGCCCAAGGACGAGTGCTGATCACGATGGATAAAGATTTTGGCGAATTCATCTTCATGGAAGGAGTGTCTCACTGCGGCATTGTTCGTTTGCCCGACGTTCCCGCAGAGCGGCGCATTAAGCTGATGGAAAGGGTTCTGACAGATTACGGCCGGGAACTGTCGGCACACTCGGTCGTGACTGTGCGGGGTGGGCGCATTCGGATCTCACGCCCACCGCGATAGGGATAGCGGCCTTTCTGGAGGAGCTGCCGCTCCCGACCCGGGCTGTCAATGCATCGAAGCACGCCAATATCCTGACCGTGGCGGACCTGGTGCAGAGGACGGAGGCCGAAATCGAGAAGGTGAAGAACCTGGGAGGGAAATCCCTGGAAGAGATTAAGACTGCGCTCGCTGGCTTCGGGTTGTCGTTGGGGATGAGGATCGACCCCGCGGTCCTCGGCGCCGGCGGGCGTGGAGGGCTTCGATGAGACACGGCAAGGCCGGAAAGAAGCTGGGGCGGGTGAGCCCATCGCTGGGCCCGCCCTGTTCCACCACGAGCGGATCACGACCACCGAGGCCAAGGCGAAGGCGATTCGGGGCCTGCCCGATGGGATGATCACCCTCGCCAAGCGGGAGAGTCTCCACGCCCGCCGCCAGGTGCTGCGCCTCATGCCCGATGAGACCGTGGTGAAAAAGCTGTTCGACACGGTGGCCGCTCGCTACGGGGAGCGGCATGGTGGCTACACCAGGATCATCAAGGCGGGCAAGAGCGTAGGAAGGACAAAAGCCCTCTGCCGCCGCGGGTCCGCCCTGGGCCGAACCCCGTGCAACGGCGCGGCCACGGCGGCGCGCGAGCGGGGGTTGCGCTGCTTCAAATCGATGTGGGGGGTCCGGAGACGAAGATGTCGTTCCTCCAGTCGCGAACGCGCGCGGCCCGCGAAGGCTTTGGCAAGCCCGTCCGCCGCAAGGAGGACGCCCGCCTGCTCGTCGGCGCGGGCTGCTACAGCGACGACGTAAACCTGCCCGGCCAGGTCTATGCGTGCTTCGTGCGCTCACCGCACGCCCACGCGCGCGTCGGGCTGATCGACAGCGCGGCGGCGCGCGCCACGCCGGGGGTGATCGCCGTGCTCACCGGCGCGGACGCCGCCGGCGCCGGCGTGAAGCCGATCCCGCACACCCCGATGCCGGGAAATCCGTACGAAGAGGTGATCCGAAGCGACGACGTGCGGTTCGTCGCCCCGCATCCCCCGATGCCCGCCGACCGCGTGCGCTTCGTGGGCGAGATCGTCGCGATGGTCGTCGCCGAGACGCCGGCCGCGGCGCGCGACGGCGCCGAGCGCGTCTCCGTGGACTGGACGCCGCTGCCGGCGGTGACGGGCAGCCTCGCCGCCGCCGCCACCGACGCGCCCACCCTCTATGACGGCACAGGGTCGAACGTGTGCGTGGAGGCGGTGGCCGGGGATGCCGCGGCCGTCGACGCCGCCTTCGCGCGGGCCGCGCACGCCGTGCGGCTCGAGACGTGGGTGCAGCGTGTCACCGGCGTGACGATGGAGCCGCGCGCGGCGGTCGGCGCCTGGGACCAGGTGACCGGCCGCTACACCGTCTACGTCGGGGCCGCGGGTACGGGCCGGACGCAGACCGGTGTCGCCGGGGCGCTCGGCGTTCCCGAGAGCGCCGTGCGCGTCGTGGCGCGCGACGTGGGCGGGAATTTCGGGACCCGCAACAGCTGCTATCCCGAGTCCGTGCTGGTCGCCTGGGCAGCGCGCCGGGTCGGCCATCCCGTGAAGTGGACAGCCAATCGGCGCGAGGCGTTCCTGGCCGACTACCAGGGTCGCGATCTTGCCGCGCGCGCCGAGCTGGCGCTCGACGCCGGCGGCAACTTCCTCGCGTTCCGCGGCACCAACACGAGCAACATCGGCGCCCACGCCGTCTCGTTCCACCCGCTCAACAAGGGCATGGCGCTGACGGGCACGGTCTACCGCGTGCCCGTGGCGTCCGTACGCGGCCGCGCCGTCGTCACGAACACGTCGCCGACCACGCCGTACCGGAGTGCCGGACGCCCCGAGATCACGTTCGTCATGGAGCGGCTGATCGACCTCGCCGCGCGCCGTCACAGGTTCGACCGCCTCGAGCTCCGGCGCAAGAACCTCATCCCCGCCCGCGCGATGCCGTACCGGAACGCGGTCGGCGTCGTCTACGACAGCGGCGACTACCTGGCCGCGATGGACCGGGCGGTGGCGCTCGCCGACTGGGCGGGATTCGAGGCCCGCCGCGCCGAGGCGCGCCGCCGCGGGCGCTATCGCGGGATCGGCCTGGCGAACTACATCGAGCTCAACACCGGCTTTCCACGCGAGCGCGCCCACATCACCGTCCACCCCGAGGGTCGGGTCGACCTCGTACTGGGCACGCTCTCGTCCGGCCAGGGCCACGCGACGAGCTTCGCGCAGCTCCTGGTCGAGTGGCTCGGGGTCGAGCTGTCTGATGTGTGTCTGGTCACCGGCGACACCGCCGTGACGATTGTGGGCGGTGGGGCGCATTCGGCGCGCGCGCTGCGGCTGGCTGCCATCGTGATGGCGAAGGCCGCCGACCAGATCGTGGAGAGGGGCAAGCGGATCGCGGCCTGGCTTCTGGAGGCCGCCGACGCCGACATCGAGTTCGCCGCGCGGCGCTTCCGCGTGAAGGGCACGAACCGCGCGGTCGATCTGTTCGAGGCGGCGCGCGCGGCGCTGCGCGCCGAGGCGCCGGCGGAGTGTCGCGGCCCGCTCGCCGGCACGTCCGACGAAGAGCTACCCGTGCCGTCCTTCCCGTACGGCTGCGCGGTGTGCGAGGTCGAGGTCGATCCCGAAACCGGTGTGGCCGAGGTCGTCCGGTACACCACCGTGGACGACTGCGGGCGCGCCGTGAACCCCCTGATCCTCCACGGCCAGACGCACGGCGGCATCGCGCAGGGCGTGGGCCAGGCGCTCTGGGAGCAGTGCGCGTACGACGCCGAGACGGGCCAACTCCTGTCGTCGACGCTCATGGACTACCCCCTCCCCCGCGCCGACATGCTGCCGTCGCTCACGACGGAGATCAGCGAGGTGCCGTCCACGGCGCATCCGCTCGGGCTGCGCGGCGGCGGCGAGGGCGGCACGACGCCGGCGCTCGGCGCTGTGATCAACGCGATCTGCGACGCTCTGGCCGAGCTGGGCGTCGAGCACATCGAGCTGCCGGCGACGCCCGAACGCGTGTGGCGCGCGATCCGGGACGCGCAGGCGCGGAACGCTACTTAGCCGACACGCCGCGCATCGCCCCGAGACTCCCCGCTCAAACCACGCCCTCCCGGCGCAGGGCCGAAATGCGCTCGGCACTGTAGCCGAACTCGTGCTGGAGCACCTCGTCGGTGTGCTGCCCGAGGGTCGGCGGCGGCCGGCGGATGGAGGCGGGCGTCCCGGCCATGCGGAACGGGATGCCGAGCGTCTTCACCTCACCCGCCGCCGGGTGTCGCAGGCTCACCACCATCTCGCGGGCGGCGGTGTGCGCGTCGCTCAGCGCCTCCGACACGGTATTGATGCGCCCGCAGGGAATGCCCGCCGCGCGCAGCTTCGCGATCCAGGCTTCCGCGGAGTCGTTGCGCAGGATCTCGGCGATCATCGCATCGAGCGCTTCGCGGTTGACCACGCGCTCCCGGTTACGCGCGAAGCGCGCGTCCTCCGCCCACCCGGGATGCCCGAGCACTGCGGCGAACTTTCCGAACTGCGCCTCATTGCCGACGGCAATGGCGATCATGCCGTCCGCCACCGGGTAGCCCGTGTAGGGCACGATGTTCGGATGGCCGTTGCCGAACCGGCGCGCCTCGCTCCCCGAGGCCAGATGGTTGGCCGCCACGTTTGCCAGCAACGCGAGGCCCGTGTCGTAGAGGCAGACCTCGACGTGCTGTCCCCGGCCCGTCCGGTGCCGCGCGGCGAGCGCGCCGAGGATCGCGGCGCAGGCCAGCATCCCGGTCGCCAGGTCCACGATGGCGACGCCGTACTTCATCGGCGCGCCATCGGGCTCACCGCAGATGCTCATCAAGCCCGACTCCGCCTGCAGGATGAAGTCGTACCCCGGCAGGTCCGCCTTCGGCCCGGTCGCGCCGTAGCCGGTGATCGAACAGCGGACCACCTGGGGCGCGTGAGCCGCCGACCACTCGCTGGTGAAGCCCCATCGCTCGAGCGTGCCCGGCTTGAAGTTCTCGACTAGCACATCGCTCTTCCGGATGAGCCCCGCCAGGATGTCCCGTCCGGCGCTGGACCCCAGGTTGAGGGTGACGCTGCGCTTGTTGCGGTTGACGCCGAGAAAGTACGCGGACTCGCTCCCCACGAACGGGGGGCCCCACGCGCGCGTGTCGTCGCCGTTCCCGACCGACTCCACCTTGATGACGTCGGCGCCCAGCTCGCCAAGCGCCATCGTGCACCACGGGCCGGCCAGGACGCGCGTCAGGTCCACGACCCGGACGCCCTCGAGCGCGCCTCCCGCGTCCGCCATGGCCTCCCTCAGTCCGCCTCCGTTCGCCGGAGATGCGGCGGCTGGTTCTCGCCGCCTTCGAGACCTCTCAGGTATTCGTCGAGCGCCGCTTTGTTCTTGAGGCGAAACTTCCTGAAGTCCGGCTTGCGGTTATCGAGGAACGCGCGCATCCCCTCGAGGCTCTCCTCGGAGCCCCAGATGTGCGCCAGGAGCTCCATCCCATGCTGCCACGACGCGTACAGCTCGTCCGACTCGTGATTCAGGGACTTCTTGGTGGCGCGCAGGGTCTGAGCGCTGTGCCCCTTGATCGTCTCGCACCACCGGAGCGTCTCCTTGAGCAGTTCCCCTTGCGGCACGCACTTGTTGATGAGACCGATGGCCACCGCCTCCTGGGCGGTGAACGTGCGGGCCAGGAAGATCATCTCGCGCGCCAGCCGTTCGCCGATGAAGCGCGGCAGATACTGCGTGGCGCCCACCGTCGGGCAGGCCCCGACCTTGGCGCCGGTCTGGCCGAACACCGCGTTGTCTGACGCGATCACGAGATCGCACCACAACGCCAGCTCGTGCCCGCCGCCCATGCACCAGCCGTTGACCATCGCGATCACCGGGATGGGCAGACCGCGGATCGTCATCGCGAGCCCCAGCATGCGGTCGTTCCACATATGGGCGTTGGCGCGGTTCAGGCGCATCATCGCGTAGAAGTCGCCGCCGGCGGAGAACGCCTTGTCGCCGGCGCCGGTGATCACCGCGCACGCGATCGAGGGATCTTCGCGCGTCGAGCGCAACGCCTCCGTCATCTCGTCGAGCGTCTGTTCGCGGAACGCGTTGCGCACGCGCGGGCGGTTGATCGTGACCCAGGCGGCCTCGTCCCTGACCTCGAAGAGGATGTCGCCGTATCGCCGCTGGACGCCTCCGCTCGGTGTGGTCTTCTTTGGCCTGGCAGTCATGGGTCTCCCATCCTTCACGACGCTTGGTCGGATGCGCCCCCCCACTCCATCGGCTCCCTCCAACCGCCTAGATAATGCCCCACGATTTGGAGTGGTCGTGCGCAGGGGATGCCCTGCCGAGCGAATCCGACGAGCCGTAGCGGGCGGCGAAGCGCAGGTCGCCGAAGCGCTCTGAGCGGCTCAACAGCGTTGGGCCGCGAAGACTACCCCCCGCCCCGGGGGGATGGGGGGGCCAGCGGAGGCGGCCGAGCGAGCCAGGGCCGTCGAGGCGAGGAGGCCTGAAGCGAGGCAGGGCGCCCCGGCGCACGGCTGGCGCGGACTCGTGATCACTCCAAATC
>JACQWB010000080.1 GCA_016209385.1 Candidatus Rokuibacteriota bacterium | reverse complement strand
GGTCTCCACAGTCCTCTGCCCGGGAGTGATGGTGATCTGGACGGGGTTGTTCATGAACTCCCAGGTCAGCTCCAGCACGCGGAAGGAGAGCGTGGCCGAGAACAGGAACGACTGCCGCCTCTCGTGTGAGGGCAACCTTCTGAGGATGAAACGCAGATCCGCGATGAACCCCATGTCGAACATCCGGTCGGCCTCGTCGATCACCAGCACCTCCACCTTCCGCGGTGACCAGACGTTCTGCTTCAGGTAGTCGATCAGGCGACCGGGGGTCCCGACGAGGACATCGCACCCTTCGCGGAGGGCATCGCGCTGCCGCGCATAGTCGATCCCCCCGTAGACGGCGTGAATCCGGAGACCGGTGTGCCGGCCCAGCAGCCGGGCGTCGGCCTCGATCTGGACCGTGAGCTCCCGCGTCGGCGCGATGATGAGGACGCGCGGCGCGGTGATCCCGCCGCGGCTCGGAGCGAGCTGTCGCAGGCAGCGCGTGAAGGCGGCGATCAGGAAGGCCGCGGTCTTGCCCGTCCCGGTCTGGGACTGGCCGGCGACGTCCTTCCCGCGGAGGGCCACGGGGAGGGCGGCCTCCTGGATCGGCGTGCAGACCGTAAAGCCTGCATCCCTGATTCCTCGGAGAACCGGCGCAGGGAGGTCGAGAGCGGCGAACTCGAGGGGCAATCAGGCGTCCCCGGCCAGCGCGGCTTCGATCGCCTCGCGGTCCACCAGCTTCTTCTTGATCAGCGCCTCCTCCAGGGCCGCGATCGCCTTCCTGAACTCGAGGTAGAACTCCGGGTTGAACGTCACGCCCTTCTTGGTCGGGCCGGGCTCCCCGTCGGCGGGCTTCCAGTAGACCCGGATGTCCACGAAGGCGTGGCCCTTGTACTCCCGGAGCGAGATGCGGATCTCCTCGTCCGGGTTCTTCTCGATCGTTGCGATCAGCTGGTCGCTGTCCTTTCGGGCTTCCTTATCCTTTTTCATCGTGTCTCCTTCGACCTCGTCGGCCGGGCGGCCGCGCTCATGCCGTGGCCGCGGGCGCGGCCCCCACCTTGGCGCGCCGGCCAAAAAGCCGCGCCGAGATGATCCCCAGCTCGTAGAGGACGATCAGCGGGCCGGCCATGAGGGACTGGTTGAAGATATCCGGCGTGGGGGTCAGGATCGCGGCGATGACGAAGTTGATGAGGATGGCGTACTTCCGGTTCCGGGCCAAAAACTGCGGGGTCACGACCCCCATCCGGGAGGCCAGCGTGATGGCCAGGGGTAGCTCGAAGACCAGGCCGAACGCCAGTGTGAACTTCAGGACGAAGTCCACGTAGTTCCCCACCGAGATCATGGGGACGAGATCCCGCGCCTGGCCGAAGCCGATCAGGAACTTGACGGCGAAGGGAACCACGACGAAGAGCGCGAACGCGACGCCGATCCCGAAAAAGAGCGTCCCGGTGATGACGAAGGGGAGCGCGTACCGCCGCTCGTGGGGCAAGAGCCCCGGGGAGACGAACGCCCAGACCTGGTAGAGCACCACGGGCAGCGCCAGGAAGAGGCCGGCGATCATCGCCACCTTCATGTTGACCCAGAACGCCTCGGTGGGAGCCAGGAACACGGGCTTGAACTCCATCGAGCGGGCCAGGAACTTGATGATCCGGTCCGAGAAGGCGAAGGTGGCGATGAACCCGGCGCCGATGGTCACCACGCTCCAGATGATCCGCATCCGGAGCTCGGCCAGGTGCTCGAAGAAGGACATCTGGGCGTCGGCCGCGTCGCTCACGCTCGGCCTACCAGGCTTCGATGAAATGCCGCAGGGTTCCGACCCCGCGGCCGGGCGCGAACCCCTCGCGGATCGCCTGGGTCACGTAGGCTTTGGCTGTCCGTACGGCGTCGCGCAAGGGAAGACCGTTCGCCAGCCCCGCAGCGATGGCCGCCGAGTAGGTGCAGCCGGTGCCGTGGGTGTGGGGGGTCTCGATCCGGGGCGCGCTGAACGTCGCGAACTCCCGGCCGTCCCAGAGCACATCCACGGCGTCGCCCTTCAGGTGGCCGCCCTTGACGAGGACGCAGCGCGGCCCCAGCCTGTGGATGCGCCGGGCGGCCTCCTCCATCGCCTCCCGGTCCCCGACGGGCATCCCCGCCAGGGCGGATGCCTCGTGCAGATTCGGGGTCACCACGAGCGCCAGCGGGAGGACCTCCGCGACCAGCGCGGCGCGCGCGTCGGGCTGGAGCAGCGGATCGCCGGACTTCGCGATCATCACCGGATCCACGACGAGCTTCTCGACCCGGTACTGACGGAGCTTGGCGGCCACGGCTCGGACGATCCCGGCCGTGGACAGCATCCCGCACTTGGCCGCGTCCGTCCCGAAATCGCCCAGAACCGAGTCGATCTGGCGCGCGACGAACTCGGGCGGGAGGTTCTCGACGCCCTGAACGCCCAGCGAGTTCTGGGCGGTGATGGCGGTGAGAACCGACATCCCGAAGACGCGAAAGGCGGTAAAGGTCTTGAGGTCGGCCTGGATCCCCGCCCCGCCGCCCGAGTCAGAGCCCGCGATCGTCAGGGCCTTCGGAGTCGCCATACGCGAAGAGCTCGCTCGGCGCCGCGGATCGCTCGGCGCGCACCCAGCGCTTCCCGGGATCCAGCAGGTGGACGACGCGCCAGCCGCGCGCCTCGAGGGCCCGGGCGATGAACCGCCGGTGGCACCGCCACGGCCAGCGCTCCGCTCAGAGGACCGCGACCCGCCGGGCCCGCGCCAGGTTCTCCAGCTCGGCCAGGCCCGCCTGGAACTCGGCAGTGGCCATGTGAGCCTCGTAGCCGCCGTCCCGGTAGCCGCCGAGCGCAACGCCGAGGTGGACATACGCGAGGCCGGCGGACGCGAGCGCGGCCCCGAGCGGCTCCCGGCTCAGATGGGGGTGGCGCGCGGAGACGGGCCAGCGCCTCACGTCGATCACGGCTTCGATCCCCGATTCGTTGAGGAGCGCGAGCAGCGCGTCCAGGCTTCGGGTCGAATGCCCTACGGTGAACACTTCATTCATCGGCGGCGCCCACGATCGGCCCCGCAGCGCGCTGGAGTAATGCCCTTCGAGCGCGGGCTTCGCCCGCGCAATTGACTCGGGCCTCGCGCGGCGGGTGGCCTGCCTCGCGGCATGGCCGAACCCGCCACGCTCGAACCACCATCCTGGGGGAGGCCTCGGAGGGGGCCGTCGAGGCCCCCTCCGATTGGTAGTATACGCCCGCCTCCGAGGAGCCTCAACCCGCCCCCTCACTTTCATCCTCTCCCCCACGGCGGGAGAGGGCACGGTGAGGGGAAATGACGATGGTGAACTCGCCCCTGATCGCGCGCGCGCCGAAGTAGGCGAGCTGGGCCGACGGCGGCCCCTCGCGGATCTCCTCGAACTGCTTGGTGAGCTCGCGCGCCACGACCAGCGGGACCTCGCCGAAGACGTCCGCGATGGCTTGGAGCGTCTTGAGCAGCCGGTGAGGCCCCTCATAGATGACCACCGGCGTCTCCAGTCCCTTCAAGGCCCGCAGGCGCGCCAGACGCCGTCCGGACCTGGCCGGCAGGAACCCCTCGAACGCGAAGCGATCGGCCGGAATCCCCGCCGCCGAGAGCGCCGCCGCGAGCGCTGAGGGTCCGGGAACGGGCACGACCTTGATGCCCGCCGCGCGCGCCTCCTTGACGAGGAGAAACCCGGGATCGGAAATGCCGGGCGTCCCCGCGTCGGTGACAAGCGCCACCGACTTCCCCTCACCCAGGAGCCGAAGCAGGCGCTCGCCCTTCGCGAGCTTGTTCCCCTCGAAGTAGGAGGTCACGGCCGTCGAGATCCCGTAGCGGGCCAGGAGCTGCCGAGTCCGCCGCGTGTCCTCGCAGGCGATCAGGTCGACCTCCTTCAGGACGCGGAGCGCCCGGAGCGTGAGGTCCTCCAGGTTGCCGATCGGAGTGGCCACGACGTAGAGGGCGCCGGACACGGAAAAAAACTCACCCCCTCAGCCTGCCCGCTCCCCCGCCGGGGGAGAGGATGAAGGCGAGGGGGAACGCATCAGCGGGGCTACGCCGATTCGGCCTTCGTGCCGGAGATCAGGATCGGGCGCTCATGGTTCAGGATGACTTCCTTGGTGACGATGCACTCCTTGAGCCCCTGGATGGAGGGCAGCTCGTACATGACGTCCAGCATGACCTCCTCCAGGATGGCCCGGAGTCCGCGGGCGCCCGTGCCCCGCTTGAGGGCCTCCCGGGAGACCGCCAGGATGGCGTCGTCGGTGAACTTGAGGCGCACCTTCTCCAGGTCGAAGTACTTCTGGTACTGCTTCAGGATGGCGTTCTTGGGTTCCCGGAGGATCCTGACCAGGGCCGCTTCGTCGAGATCGTGCAGGGTGGCAACGACCGGCAGCCGGCCGACGAACTCGGGGATGAGCCCGTACCGCAGGAGATCCTCGGGCTGCACCAGCGCGAGCACGTCCCCCGCCCGGCGCTCCTCGCGTCGTTTGATCTCCACCCCGAACCCCATGCCGGACTTCCCGACCCGGTTCTCGATGATCTTGTCGAGCGCGACGAAGGCGCCGCCGCAGAGGAACAGCATGTTGGTGGTGTCCACCTGGATGAACTCCTGGTGCGGGTGCTTGCGCCCGCCCTGGGGCGGGACGTTGGCGACGGTGCCCTCGAGGATTTTCAACAATGCCTGCTGCACCCCCTCGCCCGAGACGTCGCGGGTGATGGAGGGGTTCTCGGACTTGCGGGCGATCTTGTCGATCTCGTCGATGTAGACGATCCCGCGC
>JACQWB010000079.1 GCA_016209385.1 Candidatus Rokuibacteriota bacterium | reverse complement strand
GAGGGTGCGGTCGAAGAGGAGCATCGCGGAGGCCGAGGTCAGCACGGGGAGCGCCAGCAGCAGGAGGATCGCCGTGATGAACATGGCCCAGATCACGAGAGGCAGGCGGAAGAAGGTCATGCCGGGGGCGCGCATGTTGATGACCGTGGTGATGTAGTTGATGGCTCCCATCATGGAGCCCAGGCCCATGACGAAGAGGCTGATGAGCCAGAGGTTCTGACCCCAGTCCACGCCCGTGTAGCTCGCCTTGGCCGACAGCGTGGCGTAGCCGGTCCAGCCGGTGGCGGCGTGGCCGCCCGGGACGAAGAAGCCGGCCAGCATGATCAGGCCGGCGACGATGGTTGTCCAAACCGAGAGCATATTCAGCCGGGGGAAGGCCATGTCCCTGGCGCCGACCATGAGCGGGATGCAGAAGTTGCCGAAGGCGCCCGCCAGGATCGGCATGATCACGAAGAAGATCATGAGGGTGGCGTGCATGGTGAAGAGCATGTTGTAGGTCTCGGGCGGGATGATCCCGTCGACCAGGTAGGGCTCGGGGACCCAGCGGAGCCCGGGCACCGGCGTCTCGGGCCAGGCGAGCTGCCACCGGATCAGCATCGCCAGCAGCCCGCCGATGACCATCATGAAGAGCCCGAGGAAGAGGAACTGGCGGGCGATCATCTTGTGGTCGGTGGAAAAGATGTAGGTCCGGACGAAGCCCAGCTCATGGTGGACGTGGGCGCCGTGCGTGACCGTCGCAGCCGCTGGGTGACTCATAGCTGTCTTTCTCCTTGTGGGGACGCCTTCGACGGTCCCCTCCGAGCGCGGGCTTCGCCCGCGCAACCCCTCCTCGGGGGGAGGCTTCGGAAGGGGGGCGGAGCCCCCCTCCGAGTCATGGCCACTGTTCCTTCACCCACTTCGCGTACTCCTCGGGCGTGTGGACGTAGAGCCAACCCCGCATGCCCGAGTGCCCGAAGCCGCACAGCTCGGCGCACGGCATCTCGTACTTGCCCGGCTTGGTCGCCTCGAACCACTGCTCGATCTCGCGCCCGGGGACCACGTCCTGCTTGAAGCGGAGGTTCGGCAGGAAGACGCTGTGGATGACGTCCTTGGACTTCAGCACGAGCGTGATGGGCTTGGCCACCGGCACGTGGATCTCGTTGTCGAAGGTCTTGTCGTCTTCGGTCCCGAACTTGCCGTCGGGACCCGGGTAGGTGACGATCCAGTTGAACTGCTTGGCCATCACCTCGATCTTGACGTCACTGGGCGGCACCTGCATCTTGATCCGCGCCCACGTGGGCACCGACAGGGCCGTCAGCACGACCAGGATGAGGGCCGGGACGATGGTCCAGACGATCTCCAGGGCCGTGTTGCCGTGAGTGTACCTGGCCTTACGCCCCTCGCGGTGGCGGTACATCACGAGGAAGGCGATCATGGCCGCCGCGACGAGGATGAACACCGCTCCGGTGATGTAGTAGATCAGGTGGAAGAGGAAATCGATATCGTTGCCGTAGGTCGAGACGTTCTCCGGAAGCCACCAGCTCAACATGGGCTCATCCCTGTCTGTCCCCCTGCGCTTAGGATGATCGACCTAGCCGCGTAGCGCCAACGGACTAGTATCCAAGGCGAAAACGAACCTTGTCAAGTACGCGTGCGCGTTGGGCGTTTTGCCGGCTACTTCTTCGCCAGCTCGAAGGCCACCTTGGTCTCGGCCCCGGCCTTGACCTCCACCTCCTTGGTTGCCTTCCCGAGCGTCTCGTGCCACACCTCGACCGTGTGTTTGCCGGCCGGAACGTTCTCGATCTTGAACGTGCCCTTGTCGTCGGTCACCGCGTAATACGGGTGGCCCATCACCACGACCCAGCCCGCCATCCAGCTATGGGCGTCGCACTGGACCTTGACGATCTCGGGCTTCTCGAACTTCTCGGTCATGACCTTCTTGAACTTGGGCTGGGCCTTGTTGATCGAGGGGTTGGCCGTCGAGAAGGTATGGATGTTGTGGAGGACGCCGTCCGGGTTCAGGATGTCCACCTCGGCGCCCGCCGGGACCAGGAGCACGTGGGGCTGGAACTGACAGGTCTTCTGGTCGAGCACGGCCTTCTTCGCCGGCTTGGGCGCGGGTCCCTTGCCACCGACGACGGAGGCGACCGCCCAGCGGATCCCCTTGTTGGCCCCGACCACGAGTTCCTCCGACTTCTTCTCGTTGCCGCAGGCCTGGTTGTCCTTGTTGACCTTGACGACCTTCGGCTCCGGGGCCGTCCCGGCGAACTTCACCTCACCGACAATGCTCCCCCCGCCCTGGGCTGTCACCTGGGCAGCCCCGCCGAGGACCACCGCCGCCAGCAGGGTCGGGGCACTGATCACGGATACCCACGTACGCATCGCTCGCTCCTCCTTATTTGGATCGGAGGGGGCCTCGACGGCCCCCTCCGACGCCTCCCCCCACAAGGGGTTGCTCCGGCCGGGTACCCGCGCCTAAGGCGCGGGTGGGCGCTCGAACCGAGATTATTTCGGCCTCGCCTCGTGACGGGCCTGCCTGTGCGGCATGGCCGCCGCCCCTCGGCTCGAACCTCCCCATTATCCCCCCCGGACCCCGCGCCGCGCGCGGCGCACGACCAGCCACTCGAGCGCGGCGGTGACGAGGACTACCAGGGGGGGAATGATGTACGGCTTCTTCGAGCCTGGCTCTTCCAGGCGAAGATAATACCACGACGAAAACGCCATCTTGCTGCCTGTCTCGCCCGCGCCCCCGTCCCACGCCATGAAGGCCACCGAGAGGAACCGCCCGATCGGGAACTGGAGATCGTTCGGGTCCTGGGTGACGCGCGGGCGCTTGATGACCAGGCGGTACTGGCCGTCGGCAAAGACCACCTTCCCCCCGGCCTGAACGGCTTCCCCGGTCTGGGGAGTGAGCTTCCCCAGTCCCGAGGCGTTCGCCTCGCCGACCCCGCCGTCGGACGTCCAGCGCAGGAGATGGACCGGATTGGAGCCGTCGCCCAAGAGGACATACGGACGCTCGTCCCCTTGCGGAAACCTGAGGGGGAACTGCAGCGCTACCTCATCGGCGAAGGTCTTGCCGGCCGGGTCCGGCTTCGAGGCCGTGGGATCATCCCAGGTCAGGTGGAAGGCGATCTCGGTGTCGGAGTAGACCGCGCGAACCGTGAGCATGTCGATGGAGGGATTGAAGTTGCGCGGGTCCACGATTACCTGGCCTGCCAGCGGGAAGTTGGCAGGCGCCTCGGCGGCCCAGAACGGGGCGGCGGGATCGTCAGGGATCTCGCCCTGGACCGCCCGAACCGGGAGGATCGTCGCGAAATCGGGTTTCTCAGGGCCGAGGGACTTCACGTAGTTGGCCAGGTGCCAGACGTCCTCCGGCTTCTCGACGCTGTCGATGAAGGACGGCATCGGCGTGCCCATGAGCCCCGTCACCAAGCGCGCGGCGATCTCCTTGGCGGTCGTCCCGCCGCGGAAGGTCCAGGCCTTCGTCAGGTTGGCGGGCCTCACCTTGTGGTCCCAGTCGTCCTTCAGCTCGGGGGCCGACGGGCCGTCGCCGCGCCCGGCGTTGCCGTGGCACTTGTTGCACTCGATAGCCTCGAACATCTCCTTCCCCCGGGCGATCGACTCCTTGGATGACGAGACCTCCTTCGGGAGCTCCGCCGGCTTGGGGGCCTCCTTGAAGGCCTCCGGCCCCAGGGCCTTCAGGTAGGCCACCAGGTTCCACCGGTCCTTGTCGGGAAGCACCTTCCAGGCTGGCATGGAGGTGCCGGGCATGCCCTCGCCGATGATGCGGAACAGATCCGCGTCCGTCGGCACCCTTCCCGACGCGGTCGTGCGGATCTTGTACTTCCCCTTGGTGAAGTCGCGGGGCCTGGGATCGAGGAGCGGTGCGGCCGGGCCATCCCCCTTCCCCTCGTCACCGTGGCAAAGGGCACACTTCTTCTCGTACAGCGCCTTGCCCGCCGCGGGGTCGCCGGCCTGCTGGGCCTCCGCCCGGCTGAGGGGCCAGAGCCCGAAGCCGGGGAAACGGGCGAAGGCAATGGTCGCTTCGGCCTGCGAGTGCTTGTGGGCTCCCTCCTCCCAGCGCCTCGGCTGGTAACCCGTCGCGTCGTAGAGGTACATGATCACCTTCCAGATCTCTTCCTCCGTCAGCCGGTCCTCCCAGGCGGGCATGACCGAGTTCCAGGGCGTGGACTCCCTCGGCAGACCCGGCCCGCCCTTGGCGATCCGCCAGAAGAGAAACGCCTCCTGGAGCATCGCGATGGTGCCGGGATCGGTGAAGTTCGCCGGCGGCGGGTTGAAGGCGTGGGCGAAGTGGCCCGCCCCGTCGAGGTTGTCGCCATGGCAGTACATGCAGTTCTTGATGTAGATCACCGCACCCTCGGCCACGTGTGTCTTGAAATTGGCCGCGTCCTTGCGAAGGGGGTTGTCCAGCCCCTGGATGTCAATGGTCTTGCCCCGGAACGCGATTGAGGCAGGCGGCGCTGGGTGGACAGCGCGGAGTTCGGCGGGGGCCTCGATCCTGGCCGCCGCCTGAGTGTACGCGTAGTAGCCGAGCAGCAGCGGGAGGACAACCATCAGCGCGATCCGGATCGGTCGCTTCGAGTCCTCCACGAGGGTGGAGCGGATGGGGGCCAGGAAGGCCCGCCAGGAGTCCGAGTCCGAGGAGACGTACACGAGGACCGCGATAAGCACGATCGCCATGTAGAGCGTGACCACGCTCCACGGGGCCGGCGGCCGGATCCCGAACCTGAAGAGGACGAACGTGGCGACCAGAACGAGCGCCGCCTGGAAGAACTTCGACCGGAGCAAGTTCATACGACGAGCGCCGCGCGCCGGGGTGCCCTCCCTGGCTCAGGCCTCCTCGCCTCGACGGGCGCACCCACGCCTTCGGCGTGGGTACCCGGCTCGGACGCCTCCGCTGGCCCCCCCATCCCCCCGCGGCGGGGGGCAGTCCTCGCGGCCAACTCCGTTCGGCCGCTCGGCGCGCTCCGGCATCCTGCGCTTCGCCGCCCGCTACGGCTCGTCGGATTCGCCCGGGCGGGCACCCCGAGCGCGCGCCGACGCTTCCAGTGCGTCACGCACACCCTCCTTATTTCTTCACCGCGGCTGACGGGGCGCCGCCCTCGCCCTTGAGCGTGAGGAGGAACGAGACGAGGTCCACGTATTCCTTCGCGGTGAGCGTCTGGCCGAGGGTGGGCGGCATCACGTTGGGCGGGTAGCCGGCGACAGTCCCCATCCCGCCGGGGTTCAGGATCTTCGCCATGATGTACTCGGGGGTCTGGATCTTGGCGATCTGGGAGAGGTCGGGCCCGACGGGCGAGGCCCCGACGGCGCCCGCCTTGTGGCAGGCGATGCACGCGCCCTTCCCCATGAACACCGCCTGGCCCGCCTTCGGATCACCGGGGAGCTTCATCTCTGCCACCGGCGCTCCTCCACCCGCGGGGATGGCCCCCGCGGTCTTGGGAATATCGTCGAGCTTCACGCCCACCGTCCCTCCGAGGGACTCGAGGAACGCCACGACCGCCCAGAGCTCGGAGCGGTTCAGACCGATCGGTGCCCGGTCCACCTTCGGCATGATGTTCGGGTAGCCCTCGACCAGGTAGGCGCCGGGGTCGAGTAACGACTCGAGCAGATACGCCTTCGCGCCCGCCCCGGGCTTCCGCTTGGCGGCCGTCGCGCCGATGCCGGCCAGGTCGGGGGCCCGCGTTCCCTTCTGGCCGACGCGGTGGCAGACCTCGCAGGTCCCCTTGCCCTTGAAGATCTCCTCGCCCGCTTTGACGAGTTGCTCGGGAGTCACATTCCCCCCTTCGAGCGAGAGCTCCTCGGGGGGCTTGGACTGGATCTGGGGGATGGAGTTGGCGTAGTAGCTGTACGCCCCCATCACCGCCAAGGCGAACATGCCGACCTTGACCAGAACCGGGACCCGCGTCACTTCGCGTTGGAGCCGCCCGCGAGCACCGGGGCGGCAGCGTGGGCGTCCGCCCTTCCCCGCTCCCCCAGCCCGCCGAGCCAGAAGATGAAAAGGACGAGGGCGAAGAAGACCGCCGTGACGACCGTGATCATGTTGGCCGCGTAGCCGAGCGCGGGCGTGACCGCGTCGGGGGAGGTATCCCGCATCACCCCGTAGACGTGCCAGTGCTGGCGGATGCCCGAGCGCGCGAAGCCCATGAGCCCCATGAGCCAGGCGAAGGAGACGGCCAGGAGGATCAGGACGTACTGCGAGCGGGGCGCGATCTGCCCCCAGCGGATGGCGCCGGTGGAGCGGGCGCCCCTGAACATCGGAATGTCGATCGCCATGACGAGCACGATGGCCGCCAGCACCGACAGCACCTGGTAGACGGAGAACCCGATCCGGACGATGGACTCCACGAAGTAACCGTACACGCCGTAGAAGGTCACGACGGCCGCGGCGAGGCCGAAGATCCCCCACTGCGCCGTCATGCCCATCCCGGCCCATGGCTTCACCGATAGCTTGTTGGCCCGCCGGTAGAGCAGGTAGGAGAGGAAGGTCGTCAGGATCATCAGGTTGACGGCCGTGTTCTTGGCCGACATCACGCCGAGGACGCCCAGGACCGGGTGGTGGGTCCCGCCCATGGCGCGGAGCTCCGTCGGCGTCATCGGGATGCTGCGGGGAGTGGCCCACACGATGAACCCGGCCGCCAGGATCATGATCATGTACGGGATGTAGCGCCGGTAGCGCTCGGAGCCCGGGATCCGCTCCATGCCGAGCCAGAGGTAGTAGTTGGAGCCGATGAAGAGGACACCGATCAGGATGGCCTGGATGACCCAGAGCCAGGACATGAAGCCGCCCATCATGGTGATCCCCATGGTCTGGTTGAAGGCGTAGATCTCACGCCCCAGCCAGTAGACCGCGAAGGGGAGCACCATCAGCGCGGAGATCGCGACGAAGTTGCCGACGTAGCCCATCCAGTCGTAGCGGGCGCGCTCGTCGTCAGTCTTGGCCGAGAGGAACCGGAAGGCCGCGTACGCGCCGGCGATCGTGCCGCCGAAGACGATGTTGGCGATCAGCCGGTGGATGTTGAGCGGCATCCAGGTGAAGTTGTAGATCGCGCCCCAGAGCGACCTGAGGTTGCCGGCCTCGTCGATCCCCCCGGGGGAGACCATGAAGGTGACCCAGGCGTTGGAGACGAAGAGGATCGCCGTGCCGAAGAGGTTCGAGAGCACCCCGAGCGAGACGTGGATCCACTTCCGGGATCCAGAGAGCCACTCCCAGCCGTAGTACCAGAGGTAGACCGTGAAGGTCTCCAGGAAGAAGAGGGCCGCATACACCCAGAAGGTCGGGTAGAAGATGCCGGTCATGTAGGCCCAGAACTTGGGGTAGTAGCCGACGAAGAGGAAGAGGAGGAAGGCGCCGAGAAGCGCCGTCGTGGAGAAAGCCGCGAAGGTGAGCTTGACGAACTCGTGGGCCAGCCAGTCGTAGCGCCCTTCGCCCGTCCGCCACCCCATGATCTCGATGATCACGGCGAAGATCGGGACGCCGAGGATGAAGGCGGCGAAGTTCAGGTGGAGCTGGGCGACGGCCCAGACCGCCAGGCGCGAGCCGATGACGGGAAAGGCGCGGTAGGCGACTTCCTTCCCTCCCTCCTGGGCGAGGGCCGGCGGAGCGCAGGCGAGGAGCGCGACGAGCGCGAGGAAAAGGAGGGAGGAGCAGGCGACACGCCGATGGGCGGCAGCTCGGTCAGTCACACACTGCACCTACGACCCTGATCCGCGTTCGATCACCCCGGTTGGCGAAAAAACGATGTGACTCGTGACAACAGTGACGAGCTTGTTCTCTCGATCACAAGTTTAGTGAATTCCCGGAACGTGTCAAGCAGAAATTTCCGTAAACGGCTGGTCCGCGAATACTTGGGCCTGATCCCGCGTCCGATTGCGGTGGGCGGCCGGCGGTCCCGCTCGTTTGACACTCCAGGAACGGTTGGCTAGCATGGGCAGTGAGGGGAGGCGACGAAACCTCCCACCAAAGCAGAAGACCCAATTCTTCATGCGCGCTGTCGAAGAGCTCAAAGGAACCGAACCGCCGGAGGGCGACCGCCTGCGTCGCCTCCTGGCACGAGACCTACTGGAGGTCGGTCGATGATTCAGCTGAGTCGGAAGACGTTCGCCATCGTCCTTCTCCTAGTCCTGGCCGCGGGCGTGGGCGTGGGCGGATGGGGCGCCGGGGCCGTGGAAAAAGCCAAGCCGCGCCTGATCCCGCCTGGCGTTCAGGCCCCTATCATCCCGGCCGCGCTCCCGCTGCCGTCCGGATCGTTCGCCCAGGTGGCGGACGCGGTCAAGCCCGCCGTGATCAACATCAACACGGTCACCCGGGGGACGGTCCGCACCCCCTTCGAGGAGTTCTTCGGCGAGGAGTTCTTCCGCCGCTTCTTCGGCGATCCCCCCGAGATGCTCCAGCGGAGCCTGGGCTCCGGCGTGCTCGTGGATTCTTCCGGCATCGCCCTCACCAACGCCCACGTCGTCGAGCGCGCTAGCGAGATCGAGGTGGTCACCGCGGATGGCAAGAAGCACAAGGCCAAGGTCGTGGGGGTTGACAGGCGCACGGATCTGGCCGTCCTCCGGCTCCAGGGCGGCGGCCCCTACCCCGCGGCGGTGCTCGGCGACTCGGACAAGGTCAGCGTCGGCGACTGGGTGCTGGCCATCGGCTCCCCCTTCGGCCTCGAGCAGACCGTGACCGTCGGGATCATCAGCGCCAAGGGGCGTGTGATCCCGGGCGGGGGTCCGTTCAACGAATTCCTCCAGACGGACGCGGCGATCAACCCTGGCAACTCGGGTGGGCCGCTCGTGAACATGAACGGCGAGGTGATCGGCATCAACACCGCCATCGTGGCCGGGGGCCAGGGCATCGGCTTCGCCATCCCCATCAGCATGGCGAAGAGGATCTACACCGAGCTGGTGGCCCGGGGGAAGGTCGCGCGCGGCTGGCTCGGGGTGAGCGTGCAGCCGCTGACGCCGGAGCTGGCCAAGAGCTTCGGCGCGAAGGGGGACAAAGGCGTCCTGATCGCCGACGTGATCCAGGACAGCCCCGCCAACAAGGCCGGGCTCCAGCCGGGGGACATCATCCTCGAGTTCGACGGGAAGAAGGTCGAGGGCCCTCCCGACCTCCAGCGCGCGGTGGGGCTCACCGCCCCGGGGAAGACCGCCCAGGTCAAGCTCTGGCGGGACAAGACAGAGCGCCAGCTCGAAATCGAGATCGCCGAAACCCCGGACGAGCGCCAGGCCCTGCGTTCCGCCGCCAAGGGCAAGAGCCTGCTCGGTCTCGAGGTTCGCCCCGTTACCCCGGACCTGGCCCGCCAGCTCGGCCTGAGGACTGCCGACGGGGTCTTCGTCAGCCGGGTCGAGGACGGGAGCCCTGCCGAAGAGGCCGGCATCCAGCGGGGCGACGTGATCCGGGAAGTCAACCGCCAGCGGGTCAAGGGCCTCGGCGACTTCGAGCGCCTCACCCAGGACCTCAAGCCGGGAGACCGGATCACGGTCCTCCTCCAGCGCGGGCCTATGTCCCTCTATGTCGCCTTCACGCTCGCCCGCGGGTAGGCGTGTGCGCGGCGCGTAGCGCGGAGGCGCCATAAAAGGACCTTATCGGTCTTCGCTCTGGCTACGGTGCCCACGACGCGGCGCGGATAGCGCGGGTACGACCGTACAAGCTACGGAGGTAGCGGAAGATGCCGTAGAGCACGAAAGGAATTGTGAGGGGAAGCCAGCGGGTGCCCAGCTTGTCCACCGTCTCCGATCGACCTCAATCGCGACCGCTCCCGCCACCACGCAGGACGAAACCGAGAGCCCACCACGAGGACATCTACGATCACCAGATGCTTCAGCCGAGGCAGTAGAGCGTCAGGAGGGCGGCATAACCGCGGGCCGTCCAGGCGCAGGCGCGAGACAGGGCGAGGGTACCGACAAGAGCCACGAGAAGGAGGCTCACCCCGGCTGCCGCGGGCCGAGATCGAGGCAACGCCCCCGGCGCGGCCGGCCGGTGGCGCCGTTAAGCAGGCAGAAGATGAGGTACGCAAGGAGCGAGCGTCCGACAACCTGCGCCTCTCACAGGTTCCGAGAGAAGGCCAGGCCGGCGAAGATGAGCAGGTTCTTAGTCCACTGCCCGGGCCGCAGTGAGCGGAGAGGCGCCAAAAGAAGGACTGGCCCGTAATGTTATGCATGCCTGACCTGCCCTCTGTAGATCCAGGTAGGTTATGGTAGCTTTTTTATTGTGGGTAACCGACGGGCTTCCGGCGGATCACGATTGAGCCGCCGGAGCGGGCAGTCAACACTCGCGGGCCGCGACCACCGTACCCGGATTCGCCTGCCGGGCGTGCGCGCTGTCGCGGCGGTCATCCCGCTGGTGCTCGCGCTTGCCACCTTTTCCGCCTTCCTTCCGACGCTCCAGAACGGGTTTGTGGATTGGGACGACCGTGTCACCCTTCTAGAAAATCCTCACTATCGTGGGTTCGGATGGAAAGAGCTCCGCTGGATGTTCACTTCCACCCTAATGGGACACTGGGTGCCGCTGACCTGGATGACCTTTGGCTTGGATTATCTCGCATGGGGAATGAACCCTCTCGGCTACCACCTCACGAGCCTCCTGCTTCACATGGCCAATGCCGTGGTGTTCTACTATCTCGCGCTGCGCCTGCTCGGGCTTGCCATGGCGGGAGGGGCAGAACTCGCGCTCCACGTGGGAGCAGGGATTGCTGCGCTCTTCTTTGCCATCCACCCGCTCAGGGTGGAATCGGTGGCATGGGCGACCGAACGGCGTGATGTCGTCTCCGGCCTCTTCTTTCTGCTGACGCTATTGACCTACCTAAAGGCGGCGCAAGCGGAAAGCCCCGCACGAGGGCGCTGGTTGGCCGGATCTATCGGAGTCTACGGTCTGGCGGCAGCCTCGAAGGCGATTGTAATGACGCTCCCCCTCTTGCTGATCATACTGGACATCTACCCGCTGAGACGGATGGAAAACAAACCGCGAGAATTGACCACGTCCCGGGCCCGGGGCGTTCTTCTCGAGAAGGTTCCCTACTTCCTCCTAGCCCTGTTCGCCGCCGGAATGGCCATTTATGCTCAAACTGAGCTCGCGTCTCCCCTGGAGAAACACTCCCTCCCAGCTCGTGTCCAGATTGCGCTGTACGGCCTCTGGTTCTATGTTTGGAAGACCTTGATTCCGCTGGGTCTTTCCCCTCTCTACGAGCTGCCGGTGAGAATGAGCGTCCTGGAACCTCGCTTTCTCGGCAGCACTATCGCGGTCGCAGCCATCACGGGGATCCTGCTCGTAATGCGCAAACGATGGCCCGCAGGCCTCGCTGTCTGGGTCGGGTATGCGATCGCGCTTGCCCCGGTAAGCGGGCTCACTCAGTCCGGTCCCCAAATGACCGCGGATCGCTATACCTACCTCTCCTGTCTCGGGTGGGCCCTCCTGGTCGGCGCAGGGGTGTGCGCGCTCGTCCGCGCCCGGGGAAAACTCCTCCGGGTCCGGGCTTACATCGCCGCGGTCGTCGCCGCGGTGGGGTTGGCCGGTCTTGGCACTTTGACGTGGAACCAGGTCCAGGTGTGGCACGACCCGGAGACCCTCTGGACCCACGCGCTCTCCCTCGACCCGAACTCCTCGATCGCCCACACCAATATCGGCGCGCTTCTCAGGAAAAAAGGCAAGCTGGTCGAGGCCATCGAACACATCCGAAAAGCTCTCCAGATCAACGCCAGCAATGCTGACGCCCACATGAACCTGGCTGGTGCGCTCGTCGACCAGGGGTGGCTGGACGACGCCATAGGCCATTATCAACAGGCCATCATGCTCAGGCCGCGTTTCGCCGAAGCTCACACTAACCTGGGTGTTGCGCTCCATACCCAGGGAAAGCTCGATGAGGCGATCAAGCATTATCGGAAAGCCCTCGAACTGAAACCAGGTGTGGCGGAAGCCCACTCGAACCTTGCCGTTGCCCTTGCGTCTCAGAGCCGGCTCGATGACGCCATCGTCCACTACAGGCAGGCCCTCCAGCTTAACCCTGACTTTCCCGAAGGCTACAACAACCTAGGTCTCGCGCTCGCTCAACAGGGGAAGCTCGACGAAGCACTTCAGCACTACCGGCACGCCATCAGGCTGAGACCGGAGTTTGCGCCGGCCCATCTGAACGCGGGCAATGCGCTCCTCGCGCAAGGCCGGTTGGACGACGCGATCGAGCACTACCGGCAGGCGCTCAGGATCAACCACGGCTTCGGAGCCGCCCGAAGCAAGCTGGAGGCCGCCTTACGCCTGAAAGAGCGGAGATGAGGCACGTTAGGGGCTCGGCGACTGAGGGATGCGCCGGGCTGCCTCCCGCGCCGCCTCCTCGGGGCTGAGCCCCATCAATGCGAAGACCTCGGTAAGCCGGTCGCTGACCCCCTTTCGGTGGTGCGGAGAGCCCAGCTCTTCGGCCTTTAGGTAGTACTAGGTAGAGGCGCCCAGATCATCTCGCCAATCACTCCAGGGATGGACGAGCCTCGCCCATCTCAAACGGACCGTTCTGAAGTTATACAGGTGGTCAGGGTCTCTGGGAGTGGCGGTCTTCTGGAAGAGCGAATCGTTCTCTCGAAGCCAGGGATGGGGGGAAGAAGGCTTTGCCTTTTTGTAGGCAGGCATCAGCGCGCGCCGGGCGCCTCCATCGGCGTCATCCGTCGTCTGCAAGCCTTGAGCCCCGTCGGTCTGTTACAATTCAAGCAGGGCGGCGCATTCGGGCCGCTTAGCTCCGGGCGCCGCCCATCGCTCTATGGCCATGGAGTACAAGGACTATTACAAAATTCTGGGCGTTGACCGCAACGCCGACGACAAGACCATCAAGCACGCCTACCGCCGCCTCGCCCGGAAGCACCACCCCGACGTGAGCAAGGCCAAGGGCGCGGCGGAGCGCTTCAAGGAGATCAACGAGGCCTACGAGGTTCTCTCCGACCCCGAGAAGCGCAAGCGCTACGACAGCCTGGGCCCTGACTGGCAACGCTTCGCCCAGGCTGGGGCGGGCCCGTTCGAGGGGTTTCGCGTCCACTTCGGCGGGCGCGGTGGGGACCTCGGAGACCTCGGGAACTTCTCCGACTTCTTCAGGACGATCTTCGGTGATCTGGGAGTGCGCGGGCGCGATCCCTTCGCCGACCTCAGCGAGGAGATCGGAGGCGGCCGCGGGTCCCGGCGGGCGCGCGGGCAGGACGTTGAGGCTGCTGTCGAGGTGAGCCTGGAAGAGGCGTTCCGCGGCAGCGCGCGGACGGTGGACGTCGACGGGCGACGCCTCGAGGTGAAGATCCCGGCGGGCGTGGATACCGGGTCGCGGGTGCGGGTGGCCGGCGGCGGCGTCCCGTCAGGCGCGGGCGGCGACCGGGGCGATCTCTACCTGACGGTCACGGTCCGCTCCCACGCGTTCTTCGAGCGGAAAGGGGACGATCTCTACGTGGACCTCCCCGTGACCGTCGCGGAGGCGGCGCTCGGTGCCGAGGCGGAGGTGCCGACGCTCAGAGGCAAGGTCTCGATGAAGATCCCGCCGGAGACCTCGAGCGGGCGAACGTTCAGGCTTCCCGGCTACGGGATGCCGCGTCTCAGAGGCGGCGCCGCCGGCGACCAGTACGTGCAGATCAAGGTCCTCGTGCCCTCGGGGCTCTCCGCCCGGGAACGCCAGCTCTTCGAGGAGCTGAAACGCCTGCGCACGGAGAACCCGCGGGCGCATCTGGCGTAAGGCATGCGCCCCTCGCCCTGCCCTCTCCCCCATCGGGGAGAGGGGGAAACATGAGGGGAAGCGGGTAGGATGAGGACAGGAGGCTAACCTTTCCATGCGATTCGACAAGTTCACGGTCAAAGCTCAGGAGGCGGTGCAGGCGGCCCAGTCCCTGGCGGACCAGCAGAACCATCAGGCCATGGAGCCCGAGCACCTCTTGCTGGCCCTGGTCCAGCAGGAGGAAGGGGTGGTGGGCCCGGTCCTCGCCAGGCTCGGCGCGCGGCCTGACGCCATCCGCCGCCAGGTGGAGGACGAGCTCAAAAAGCTCCCCCAGGTCCGGGGGGGCGGCGGCCAGTATCTCTCACCGCGCCTCAAGGAGGCGTTTGATCGCGCCTGGGCCGAGGCCGAGAGGCTCAAGGACGAGTACTGCTCGACGGAGCACCTGCTGATCGGGCTCAGCCAGGACAAGGACGGCGCCGCCGGCCGCATCCTGCGTCAGCAAGGCGTCACGCCCGAGGCGATCTACCGGGCGCTCGTCGAGGTCCGCGGCTCCCAGCGCGTGACGGATCCCAACCCCGAGACGAAGTACCAGGCCCTCGAGCGGTACTCGCGCGACCTGACCGAGCTGGCGCGCAAGGGGAAGCTGGACCCGGTGATCGGCCGCGACGAGGAGATCCGCCGGGTGATGCAGGTGCTCTCGCGCCGGACGAAGAACAACCCGGTGCTGATCGGCGAGCCCGGCGTCGGCAAGACAGCGATCGTCGAGGGGCTCGCCCAGCGGATCGTGGCGGGAGACGTGCCGGAGGGGCTGAAGGGGAAGCGTCTCGTGGCGCTCGACATCGGGGCGCTCGTGGCCGGAACCAAGTACCGGGGCGAGTTCGAGGACCGCCTGAAAGCCGTGCTCCGGGAAATCACCGAGTCCGACGGGCAGATCGTCTGCTTCATCGACGAGCTCCACACCCTGGTTGGCGCCGGCGCCGCTGAGG
>JACQWB010000078.1 GCA_016209385.1 Candidatus Rokuibacteriota bacterium | reverse complement strand
GTTTAGGCGGGGTGGGATGAAAGGCCGTCAGGCCATGGGGACGCGGGCTGGAACGAGCGCCCGGGTGAGCGGGTCGACCGAGAGGGCGAATTGCTCGAGCGAGACGGCTCCGAGAAGCGGAAGGCTTCCCGGGGGCCCGAAAAGACAGGTAGTGTGAAGGGTCCGACCGTTAAGGGTAATCAGAATCTCCGTTGCGAGCCACTCGTCGCGGCGTCCGTCAGCCAGCACGACGGGGACACGCCACTCGGGAGCAAGTCCGAGGGCCTCCAATTGCGGGGTGGGGAGGCAGGTGAACATGGCCCCGGTATCGACAAGAAGTTTCACTTCAACAGGGGATGCGTCCCGACGTGGGTTGGCCACAAGCGCGGGGTATGTGAACGCGCTCATCGCCATTCAGTATAGCACCCACGGATAGACTGGAGGATGCGCGGCTCGGCCCGACTGACCAGGTGAGTCAATGAGTGTTCAGCAACTTGGCTTTCGCCTGTACCTGGTGACTGACCGGCATCAGACCGGAGGGCGGCCCCTCACCGACGTGATCGAGGAGTGTCTCGGGGCCGGGGTGAGGGTTGTCCAACTCAGAGAGAAGGATCTCACGGCTGCAGATCTCCTGGCGCTGGCTCAGCCCCTCAGAGGGCTGACCCGGCGGGCAGGGGCCGGGCTTTTTATTAACGACCGGGTGGACGTCGCCCTCGCGGTGGAGGCGGACGGTGTCCAGCGCGGCCATACGTCACTTCCGATCCGTCTCGTGAGAGCCGTGGCCGGGGCGCGGCTCCTGATCGGGGCTTCGGTGCACGGCCTCGAGGAAGCCCGGGGTGCCGAGAGCGAGGGGGCCGACTTTCTCGTCTTCGGCCCTGTCTACGACACGCCTTCCAAGCGTCCGTACGGCCCGCCCCAAGGGGTGGAGGCCCTCGGGCGCGTCGTCGAAGCTGTTCGCGCTCCGGTCTTCGCCATCGGCGGCCTCACCCCTGAGCGCGTGGGGGAAGTCAGGGCCGCCGGCGCTCACGGGGTCGCTGTGATCTCGGCGATCCTGGCGGCCGACAGGCCGGGAGCCGCCAGCAAAGCGTTTCTTGACGCGCTGGGGAGTGCCTGATGGCCGCGCCGAAGCGCGTGATCATCGTCGGAGGCGGGATCATCGGCTGCGCGACTGCCTACGAGCTTGCCAAGGCCGGCTGCGCCGTCACCGTCATCGAGCGAAGCGCTGTCGGCGCCGAGGCCTCGGGCGCGGCGGCAGGAATGCTCGCCCCGCTGGGGGCTTCGGCCGGCCGGTTCCAGGAGCTGGCGCTGGCGAGCTGGAAGCTCTACCCGGAGATCGTCGCGGAGCTGAGAGCGGCGACCGGCGTGGACGCGGAATACACGACGACCGGCAGCCTCTACGCGCTCTTCACCGCTGAGGAGGTCCGCGCCGCGGAAGCCTGGTGCGGGGAGCCCGCGGCGAGGGAGGCCGGCGTCACGCTGCTGGAGGGGCCGGAGGTCGTCGAGCGCGAGCCCGCGATCTCCAGAAAGACTCGCGCGGCCCTCTTCGTTCCCGTGGATCACTGGGTGAACAACCAGCGGCTGACCACCGCGTATGCCCAGGCCGCTGCCGCCCGCGGGGTCACGTTCCGCCTCGGCGCCCGGGTGACAGGCGTGACCGTGGAAGCCGGTCGGGCTGCCGGCGTCGTGGCCGCCGGCGAGCGCGTCCCCGCCGACGCCGTTCTGCTCGCGGCCGGCGCCTGGTCGGGAGAGCTGGCGGCGTCACTCGGGGCGCCGCTTCCCGTGGAGCCCGCCCGTGGCCAGATGCTCGCGCTCTCCCACGTGCCGCCTCTGATCAAGCACTGCATTCATGGGGCGGAAGTCTACCTGGTCCCGCGCCCGTCGGGAGAGCTTCTGATCGGCGCGACCGTGGAGCACGTCGGCTTCGTCCGCGCGGTGACACCGGAAGGGATCGGCTCGCTGATCCGGTCGGCGCTCGAGCTTGTCCCTGACCTGGCCGACCGCCCCATCGCGCGCACCTGGTGCGGGTTCCGTCCCTGGGCGCCGGACGGGTTGCCGATCCTGGGCCCGTGGCCCGGCGTGGCCGGCCTCGCCGTGGCGAGCGGCCACTTCAGAAACGGCATCCTCCTGGCCCCCATCACCGCCTCGTTGATGAAGGAGCTTATTCTGGACGGTAGGCCTTCGATCGACCTGACCCCGTTTCGCCCTGACAGGTTTGTCAGAAAGGAGCCCTGATGCGCACCAAGGACCAGCTCAAGCAAGAAATCTGCGCGGCCATCGACCGGCGCGCCGAGCAGATCATCAGAATCGGCGAGACCATCCGGAAGAACCCCGAGCTGGGCTTCAAGGAGGTCAAGACTGCGCGGCTGGTGGAGGAGGCCTTCAGGGAGATGGGGCTGGCGCCCAAAGGGAGGCTCGCTCTGACCGGCGTGCGCGCCGAGCTACGCTGCGCCGGACCGGGCCCCAGCTTCGCGCTTCTCGGCGAGCTGGACGGGCTCGTTGTCCCGGGTCACCCGCTGGCCGATCCCCAGACCGGCGCGGCCCATGCCTGCGGCCACAACGCCCAGGTCGCGGGGTTGCTCGGTGCGGCGATGGGGCTCGTCGACGCGAGGGCCGCCGAGGCGCTGGCGGGGCGGGTCGTCTTCTTCGCGGTCCCTGCCGAAGAGTACGGAGACGTGGAGTGGCGGGTCCAGCAGGCGCGGGAGGGGAGGCTCGAGTTCCTGGGGGGCAAGCCCGAGCTGCTGCGCCTCGGGCACTTCGACGACGTGGACCTGGCCATGATGATCCACACGACCGCGAGGCCGGAGGACAAGAAGGCCGGCGTCGGTGTGTCCAACAACGGGTGCGTCGTGAAGACGGTCCGCTACCTGGGCCGGGCCGCCCACGCCGGCGGCGCCCCCCACCGGGGCATCAACGCCCTCTACGCGGCGAACATCGGGCTCATGGCGATCAACGCGATCCGCGAAACGTTCAAGGACGAGGATACGATCCGCGTCCACCCGATCATCACCCACGGGGGGAACCAGGTGAACGTGATCCCCGCCGAGGTCCGGATCGAGACCTACGTGCGCGGCAGGACGATCGAGGCGATCCTGGAAGCCAACCGGAAGGTGGACCGGGCGCTCAGGGCCGGCGCCCTCGCGCTCGGCGCCAAGGTCGAGATCGAAACCCTCCCCGGTTATCTCCCGCTGTTCAACCACGAGCGCATGACGGCCCTCTTCAAGGCCAACGGCGTCGCCCTGGTCGGAGAGGAAGACTACACGACTGTCGGCCACCGCACCGGCTCGACCGACATGGGCGACATCTCCCACGTGCTGCCGACCCTCCATCCCTACATGGGCGGCGCCCGCGGCGGCCATCACGCCGCCGACTTCGAGATCGTGGATCCCGTGCTGGCCTACGTCGCCCCCGCCAAGGCTCTCGCGATGATGGCGGTGGACCTGCTCGTGGACGGCGCCGCCCAGGCCCGCGAGATCCTGGCGGGCTGGAAGCCCCGGATGACCAAGGAGGAGTATCTGGCATTCCAGCGCGGCGTCGCGTGCCGAGAGCTGTTCGACGGCGGTCGGGTCGAGCCGGCTGCCGCCGGCTGAGCTGGGAGCACCATGTACGGCACAGCCGGGGTCGACTTTCCCCGTCGCATCGTCTGTCTGACCGCCGAGACCGCCGAGATCGTCTTTGCACTCGGGGCCGGGGATCGGGTTGTCGGGGTTCCGGGAACCGCCACGCGTCCGCCAGGGGTCAGGGAAAAACCGAAAGTCGGAGGCTTCACCACCTTCAAGCTCGGCAAGGTCCTGGCCCTCGAGCCCGACCTGGTGCTCGCCTTTTCCGACCTCCAGAAGGACATCGTGAGAGACCTGGTCGGCGCGGGCGTCCCGGTCTTCGCGACCAACCAGCGCTCCTTCGAAGAGATCCTCGAGACGGTACTGATGATCGGCGGCCTGATTGGACAGGAGGCGGCGGCCCGAGCGCTCATTCAGGACATGAGGGACGAGGTCAAGCAGATCCGGGAGTTCTCCAGCGTCTGGCCGGACCGGCCGCGGGTGTACTTCGAGGAGTGGCCGGATCCCCCGATCGCCGGCATCCGGTGGGTCTCGGAGCTGATCGAGTTTGCCGGCGGCCGCGACATCTTTCCCGAGCTCCGTGACAGGCCCGCGGCTGCGGAGCGCGTGGTGGACCTCGGTGAGGTCGCGCGCCGCGATCCCGAAATCATCGTCGCTTCCTGGTGCGGCAAGAAGGTGGACCCGGCCGCCATCGTCTCGCGCCCCGGATGGGGGGCGATCTCCGCCGTGAGGGCCGGCCGAATCTACGAGCTGGACGGCTCCGACATCCTCTCCCCGGGCCCCTCTGTAATGGTAGGCCTGCGTCATCTCCACGAGATCATCCAGTCTTACAAGGCGAACGGCGGCATCACTTGAAGCTCTCTCGTAGCTCGTTCCCCCAAATAGCTGGAAAATAAGTTATAAATTCTGGCCGAGCTGACCGGTGTGTGCCGGCGAAAAAAACGGCGGGGGCCCCGGGAGGGCGTGGTACGATGAAAATCCCTTCCGGGGAACCCCAAGGAGCCAGGCGATGACAGGCGGGATTGCGCACCCCGAACGCTTTTTTGCCGATCGGTTCGGCCTGATTCCGTCCCGCCTGGAGCGCCTCCTCGGCTCGGCGCTGGCCGGCCGCGTGGAGGACGCTGACCTCTACCTCGAATACCGGGTGAACGAGGAACTCGTCCTCGAAGAAGGCGCGGTCAAGACGGCCTCCCGTCACGTGAGCCAGGGCGCGGGGGTGCGGGCCCAGTCCGGAGAGCGGACCGGCTACGCTCATACCGATGACCTCGCGCTCCCGAACCTGGAGGAGGCCGCGCGCCAGGCCCGGGCGATCGCTGACCGGTCGAGCAGTTCTGCGGTCGTGGCCGTCAGGTCGGGCCCCCGGCCGCACGACCTCTACTCGCTCGAGCTGTCGCCGGTGGCTGCCGACCTCTCGGGCAAGCTCGATCTGCTGCGGCGGATCGACCGCGCCGCGCGCGCGGACCCGCGGGTCCGGCAGGTGATCGCGAGCCTCTGGAGCGAGGAGCAGATCACCCTGATCGCCCAGGCGTCGGGCTGGATCGTGGGAGACGTGCGACCCCTGACGCGTCTCAACGTCACGGTGATCGCCGAGGAGCACGGCAAGCGCGAGGTCGGACACCACGGTGGGGGCGGGCGAGTGCCCTTCGACTTTTTCATCGAGGAAGGCCGATGGGAGCGCTACAGCAGCGAGGCCGTCCGACAGGCGCTCCTGAAGCTCACGGCCGTGGACGCCCCGGCGGGGACCTTCACGGTGGTCCTGGGGCCCGGATGGCCGGGCATCCTCCTCCACGAAGCCGTCGGGCACGGGCTCGAGGGAGACTTCAACCGCAAGAAGCTCTCGGCGTTCTCGGGCCGGATGGGCCAGAAGGTGGCCTCCGAGCTGGTGACGGTGGTGGACGACGGCACGCTCCCGAACCGTCGCGGCTCGCTGAACATGGACGACGAGGGCACGCCGACACGGCGGAACGTCCTGATCGAGCACGGGGTCCTCGTGGGCTACATGCAGGACCGGCTGAATGCGCGCCTGATGGGGATGGCGGCGACGGGCAACGGGCGTCGGGAGTCGTTCGCCTACCCGCCCATGCCGCGGATGACCAACACCTTCATGCTCGCCGGCCAGGACGATCCCGCGGAGATCATCCGATCCGTCGCCTACGGGCTCTACGCGGTAGCCTTCGGCGGCGGCCAGGTGGACATCACGAACGGGAAGTTCGTCTTCTCCGCGAGCGAGGCCTACCTGATCGAGGGTGGGCGGGTCACCGCCCCGGTGAAGGGGGCGACGCTGGTCGGGAACGGGCCGGAGGTGCTGACACGGGTCTCCCGCGTCGGTCACGACCTCAAGCTGGATGAGGGGGTGGGGACCTGCGGGAAGGACGGCCAATCGGTCCCGGTCGGCGTGGGGCTCCCCACCATCCGCGTGGACGGGATCACGGTGGGCGGCACGGACGTATGACCGACCTCCTGCAGGACCTCCTCCGGCGGGCGAGGGCGCGGGGCGCGACGGAGGCCGACGCCTTCGTCGTCAAGCAGCGCCATGCGTCGGTCCAGGTCCGTCTCGGGCAGCCGGAAGCCGTGGCCCACGCCCGGGAGCAACGGCTCTCGCTCAGGGTCTTCGTGGGTAAAGCTGCCGCCTCGGCCTCCACCTCCGACCTCTCCGCGGGTTCTCTCGAGCGGCTGGTTGACGAGGCGACGGGCCTGGCGCGGCTGACCGCGGCGGACCCGCTCGCCGGGCTTCCGGATCCTGGCGACCTCAGCACGGGGATCCCCGCCCTCGACCTCTGCGATCCCGACGGTCACGCCGTCACGGTCGAGGAGAAGCTTGCCCTGGCCACGCGAGCCGAGGCCGCCGCGCTCGAGGCCGATCCGCGCATCACGAACTCTGAGGGAGCCGAACTCTTCGATCGTCAGGCCGAGTACGCCTACGCCACCTCCCACGGCTTCGCGGGCACGTACCAGACCTCCAGCTTCAGCCTGACGGTCTCCCCCATTGCCGCCGTCAACGGCGAGATGCAGCGGGACTCCTGGTACACGCTTGCGAGAAAGCGGGCGCGGCTCGAGCCGCCGGAGCAGGTCGGGCGCACCGCGGCCCGACGCGCTGTCCGCCGGCTCGGGGCTCGGAAGGTGAGGACCGCGGAGGTTCCGGTGATCTTCGATCCGGACAACGCGGCGAGCCTGGTCCGGACCCTCGCAGGCGCGGCTTCCGGGCCGGCGCTCTACCGGGGGGCTTCTTTTCTCCTCAACCGGGTCGGCAAGCGCATCGCGTCCTCGGCCGTCACCATCGTCGACGACGGGACCCTTCCGGCCGCGCTCGGCTCTCGACCCTTCGACGGCGAGGGCTTGCCGATCCGTCGGACCGTTCTGGTCCAGGAGGGAGTCCTCGAGTCCTACCTTCTCGATACGTACAGCGGGAAGAAGCTCGGGCTCCCGTCTACCCACCACGCCGCGCGGGACGGAAGCGGCATCAGCGTGGCCACGACGAACCTCTACCTCGCCCCCGGACCCGCAGCCCCCGAGGAGCTGATCGCCTCCGTCAAGAAGGGTTTCTACGTGACGGAGCTCATCGGGTTCGGCGTCAACCTCGTCACCGGCGATTACTCGCGCGGGGCCGTGGGCTTCTGGATCGAGGACGGTCAACTCGCCTACCCCGTCGAAGAGGTCACCGTTGCGGGGAACCTCCTCGAGATCTTCCGGGCCATTGACGGGGTGGGAAGCGATCTGGTGCTGAGGAACAGGACGTCGGCGCCCACCGTGCGGGTTGCCCGCATGGTGGTCGCAGGGGATTGAGGGCATCGCATGATCATCGACAGCCACTGCCACCTGCACGATCCAGCATTCGCCGACATCCGCGAGACACTCACGCGCGCCCTCGCCCACGATGTCTGGGGCATGATCGCCGTCGGGTGCGATCCGCCGACCAACGAACTGACGCTCGCGGCGGCGGGCCAGCACGGGAAGGCCATCTGGGCCTGCCTCGGGTACCACCCGGAGTGGGCGCAGCTCGATGCGGCGGCGCTCGAGCAGGTGGAGGCTCAGGTCGCGGCGTACCACTCCCGGATCGTGGCGCTGGGCGAGGTCGGGCTCCCGTGGTATCGCCTCGAGGGGGCGGCGGACGCGGCGGACGTGATGGCGCTGGGGATCGAACGGCTGGGGCGGCTCCTCGACCTGGCGCACCGCTATGACCTGCCGGTCGTCCTCCACGCCCCTCACGGCGCGGCGGCCCAAGCCCTCCCGCTGCTCACGCGGAAAGGCATTGAGCGGGCCGTCTTCCACTGGCACAAGGCGCCCGCCGACGTGACCCGCGCGATCGTGGAGGCGGGCTACTATGTCTCGGTCTCGCCGGAGGTGGTGTACCGGGAGCGGGACCGGGAGCTTGTCCAGTGGGTTCCGCTCGAGTCTCTCCTCGTCGAGACGGACGCCCCCTGGCCCTTCAAGGGTGAGTTCGAAGGGCTTCCCTCCGGGCCGTGGCTGGCGTCGCGGGTGGCGGAGGAGGTGGCCAAGATCAAGCAGTTGCCGGTTGACGAAGTGATGTACCGCCTCTCGACGAACACCTGCCGTCTCTTCGACCTGGTCTGGACGTAGCGTCTTCGATCAGGCCGGCGGGTCCTGTCCCGGCACTCCCCACGCTTCGCGTGGGGGCCGCCCCGCCGTGCTCGCCGGGTACCCGCGCCGCAGGCGTGGGTGGCCCGGTGTGGGGTCCGCCGTTGCGCGCGGCCCCTCCCCTTGCGGGGGCCCGCCCCATCGCCGTGCCACCCGCCGGCCTGGTCAGCCATGGCAGGCCGTGCGGTGCTAACGGCATCGAGAATTCCTTAGAACAATCAGTTGAACGAAACCGCTTCGCGGTGGAAGGAGTAGAGC
>JACQWB010000077.1 GCA_016209385.1 Candidatus Rokuibacteriota bacterium | reverse complement strand
GTACTACACCAACGAGTTCGTCCCCGCGCAGTGAGGCCCCCCGGGGGCTCGGGAGTGGAGGCCGCTGATCTCTTCATCCGGGGCGCCACGGTCCTGACGCTGGACCCGCGGCGGCGCGTCATCCGCGATGGGGGCGTCGTCGTCGAGGGCCGCTGCATCAAGGCCGTAGGGAGGCGCGACGAGCTGGAGCGGCGGTACCGGGCCTCCCGGACCATCGACGCCGGGGGGCGCGTGGCGCTCCCGGGGTTCGTCGATGCCCACGTCCACGTGCACCAGGCGTTCGTCCGTTCCCTGACTCACGGGGAGCCGTACCAGTTCTGGTCGCGGATCTTCAGGCCTTTCGAGTACCTGATGACCGAGGAGGACGCCTACGTGAGCGCCCTCCTGCACATCCTCACGAGCATCCGGATGGGGATTGCGTGTTTCGTGGACTCGGGCGGGTATCATCCCGACGCCGTCGCAGCCGCCGTCTCGGAGACCGGCATCCGGTGTGTGCTGTCCCGGCTGACGATGGACACCGCGGCCGACCTTCCCCACACCCGCCAGGGGGTCCCGCCCGAGTCCACCGGCGAGGCCCTGGAGAAGAGCGTCAGGCTCATCGAGCGGTGGCATCGGAAGGCCGATGGCCGTCTGCGGACCTGGCTCTCCCTGAACCAGCTCATGGTCTGCTCCGACGAGCTCTACCGACAGGCGAAGATCCTGTCGGAGAAACACGGCGTCGGGATTCAGACGCACCTCTGCGCCTTCCGGCCGGAGGTTGAGTTCGCGCTCCTCCGGTGGGGGAAGCGTCCCGTGGAGCACCTGGACGAGCTAGGGGTCCTGGGCCCGAGGTTCCTGGCGGCCCATGCGACCCTCCTCTCGGACCCGGACATCCGGAGGCTCGCGGAGCGGGACGTCAGGGTCGTGCACTGCCCCAATTCGGCGGTGATGGCCAAGCAGGGGATCCCGAAGGTTCCCCAGATGCTGGCGGCGGGGATCACGGTCGCCCTGGGTGGGGACGGCTACTTCGTTGACCAGATCGAGTGCATGAAGTTCGCCACCGTCCTCCACACGGGCTACTGGGGGGAGCGCTACGCCGACCCCGAGGTGCTCCTTCCGGAGACCCTGGTCGAGATGGCCACCCTGAACGGGGCCAGGGCGGTGGGCTGGGACGACGAGATCGGATCCCTGGAGGCGGGGAAGCGGGCCGACATCATCCTACTGGCCATCGGGCGCGCCCATCAGACGCCCCACTGGGACCTCCTCGCGGAGCTGGTCCACTACAGCTACTCCGGTGACATCGACACCGTGATCGTCGACGGCCGCGTGCTCATGGAAAACCGCAAGGTACTCGTGCTCGACGAGGAGGACGTGCTGCGCCGGGCACAGGCCCGGGCGGCCCGGATCTTTCGCGAAGGCGTCGAGCGCGGGCTCATCCGGAAGGTCCTGCCCCTGGAGCGGTGGCCGGTCGAGTGACCGGAGCGGACGACCGCGCGCTGCAGCCCGCCCGCGGCCGCCGAGCGGTCCCCCCGGGGGCCGGCCCCCGCAGGGGGGGCCGGGCCAGGCCGGGGGTAGTGTCCTTTTTTGAGTTCCCATGGCTGTATAGCCACCCGTGCATGATGAAAATGGCATATGATTCTCGCTAGCTAGCCTTGTGCTCAGGAGTCGCCGGACGATCGGGGCAATGTTGACGCCCGTGCTCACCCTGCTTTCCGAATCTGAGGTTCAAAACTTCTCCGGATTGTCCTTGGAACCGAACACGCCAATGAAGGCGACAAATTGGCGGTTATGATTGAGAGCCCGGAGCAGCTGCTCGTAGTTGTACGGCAGCCCGTCGTGCGGATGGCCGGGGTTCCGGTACTTTTTGAGCTGGGTGACAATGAGGATCAGGTCCATCATGTCGTCAACCGAGTCCAAGTATTCCGTCTCGTTGATGGCGGCGAGGATGTCCAGGGTCTTCGTCGTCTTCTTCCCCCGGAAGGCGTTGTAAAAGAGGTCCGCGAAGTAGCCAGACCCATGACAGGCCCCCACAGAGAAGATCTGGTAAAAGGGCGGGGCGTAGGGGGCATAGCGGTGGAGCTCGTCAGCCCATAAGACGTCGTCCGTCCTCATTCCGAGGAGAAACCCCCCGCCGTAATTGGCGTGCCCGTCGTAATGAAATACCTCCGATGTCTGGAAGAACTCCATGAACTGTCGGCGGATCTCCTCCGCGGTGAGCTTTCCTCTCCGGTCGAAGTTGAGCATCCGGATCTCGACGGCGATTTCGCGCTGGATCACCTGACCGGCTGCAACTCTGCCGCCACGCCGGACCGGATGGCCAGCGAGGAAGACCTCACCTTCTTTGATCTGCTTTCCGTCCACGATTAGCGGTGTGCTGAGGCGGTAGGTGACCGTCACTTTCTTGGTGCCGTCCTCCCCATTGCGGGCGAAGACCGTCCACTTTCCTCCGGCATTCAGCTTTCTGAAGTCTCCGCCGATCGGGTTCGAGAACCCGAGCCCCCGGCCCGCGTACCCCCGGGACTCGCGGTCATCCTTCTTGAACGTGTGGGAGGTCGGGGCGGTGATGATCCGCCAGACCGCCAAGGCGTCCTCGCGGGAGTTGTGGGTGTCTTCGTCGAATCCGAACACCAACCCGATCCTCAGAGCCCCATCCTTGTAAAGCTCCTCGTACTCCGGGTACGTGGCGGGGAACCCCGGTCGAGGCCAGAAGAGAATCCCCAGCGCGGCCCGGATCTTGAGCGTTGGGTGGTTCCGACGAAACTTCCTAGGCGTGTAGTCGTACCACTCGGTCGGGCCGATCTCTGGGACCTCCGGGTTGTCGGGGATGCAGATGTAGAAGCGCGCCTTCCCCTCGGGAGCGGGCTTCAGCCGCTCCGGGGCGCAGTCTGGGCTGGTCGGCTTCACAAGTTCCATGAGGTTCCGATGGCCGTCAAGGTAGCCCCGAACCCGGTAGGAGTATTTCCCTCCCCCCTCATGTCGGATGTCGAGGGGGCGGAGGGACTCGCCACGGCTGAACCCGAGCTGTCGTTCCTCCCCGTAGTTGGGATGGGTGAGGAAGTTGGAAATGTAAAGGTGGTAATTGGTCAGTCGGGCGTGGATCCGTTCGTGCAAGGTGACTCGGCCACAACGAGGGCACACAACGACATCACGTTCATCCAACTCGAACTCATACTCCTGGGAGTTGGTCCCGAAGAAGTCGATGTCGACCCGGCGGTCGTAACGCGGGATTCGCTCGGCGGCGACGGCCAGCGTGGTAACGAGCAGCAACAATCCGATGCCGATCCACCGAACCCACGGTCTCTCCATGGGGTCCTCCCTCTGCCCTCAGGCCTCGTCTAGTCCTCGCGGATGACCTGGATCGGCCGCCTGACCTCCCTCCGGCCTGCCATCACAGCGTCCCAGATCGCTGCCGGGGACAGACTGGAAAGGCTCAGCACGTCGAACGACACGGTGGGGCGGTCCCGGCCTTTCGCCTTGAGATCTAGGATCCTCTTGTCGACGGTCGTGCCCGAGGGCTACAACAATTTCCCCAAGGCCGGAGGCTATCCCGGGAGCCGGCGCGCGTAAATGCGGAGGCGCATGACATCAGAGGGTGTCGGCCACCATGTTGATCCGACTCTTGTATTCGGGTGTGCTCTCCTCATACGCCCGTCGAGCCCAACGCGCGTCCTCCTGGAGCTTATACGTCTGCAAGCGCCGCTTTGCTGGGCGGTTCCACATGGCACGGGCCCGGTAATGTTCGTAGAGCCGCATGAACTCGGCGAGGTAGATGGCGGCC
>JACQWB010000076.1 GCA_016209385.1 Candidatus Rokuibacteriota bacterium | reverse complement strand
TGGCTCCTCATGGGCTACTTCAAGACGATCCCAAAGGAGCTGGAGGAGTGCGCGCGCATTGATGGCGCGAGTCGCGTGCAGACCATGCTGCGGATCATCTTTCCCATCGCCATCCCTGGCATCCTGTCCGCGGGGATCTTCGCCTTTACGCTCTCCTGGAACGAGTTTATCTACGCCCTCGTGTTCCTCTCATCGCCGGAGCAAAAGACCGTCCCTGTGGGCGTCGTCTCGGAGCTCATCCGAGGGGACATCTACTTCTGGGGTCAGCTCATGGCCGGAGCGCTGCTCGGCTCGATCCCGGTGGCGCTGGTATACTCCTTTTTCGTAGAGTACTATGTGGCTGGGTTGACTGGGTCCGTGAAGGGATAGCCGAGCTCGGGTCTTCACAAGCGAGGTGGCGGGATGGCACAGGTCGTCATGAAGGAGCTGAACAAGCGGTTCGACGAGGTCCAGGCGGTCAGGGACATGAACCTCCATATCCGCGACAAGGAGTTCCTCGTGCTTGTCGGCCCGTCTGGGTGCGGCAAGTCCACGACGCTCCGGATGGTAGCCGGCCTCGAGGAGATCACCTCGGGGGAGATCTACATCGGCGAGCGCCTGGTCAACGATCTGCCCCCGAAGGACCGCGACATCGCCATGGTCTTTCAGAACTACGCCCTCTACCCGCACATGACGGTCTACGACAACATGGCCTTCGGGCTCAAGATGCGGAAGTTCCCGAGGCCGGAGATCGAGAAGCGGGTGCGCGAGGCGGCCGAGATCCTGGGGATCCAGGAGCTCCTGAAGCGGAAGCCGCGCCAGCTCTCCGGCGGGCAGCGCCAGCGCGTGGCCGTCGGCCGCGCCATCGTCCGGCACCCCCAGGTCTTCCTCTTCGACGAGCCGCTGTCCAACCTGGACGCCAAGCTCCGGGTGCAGATGCGCGTCGAACTCAAGCGCCTGCACGAGCGCCTGGAGACCACCGCCATCTACGTCACCCACGACCAGGTCGAGGCCATGACCCTCGGCGACCGAGTCGTCGTGATGAAGGACGGCCTGGTCCACCAGGTGGGCGAGCCCCTGGAGGTCTACTCGAAGCCCCGGAACAAGTTCGTGGCGGGGTTCATCGGCTCGCCGGCCATGAACTTCATCGACACGACCATCACCGAGACGGGCGGCGGCTTCTACACCGAGACCGCCGGGCTGAGGGTGCGGGTGCCAGCCGACCGGGCGGGCCGCATCGCCCGGTACCGGGGGCAGGCCGTCACGCTGGGGATCCGCCCGGAGGACCTCCGCGAGGCGACGGGCAGCGACCATCACGATATCACCTTCGAGGCGGTCGTGGAGGTCGTGGAGCCCCTGGGCTCGGAGATCCTGCTGGACACCCGGGTCGGGACGCAGACGATCGTCGCCCGCGTGGAACCCACGGTCCGCACGAAGCTTCACGACAAGATCCGCCTGGCCTTCATCCCGGACCGGATCCACTTCTTCGACAACAGCAGCGACGAAGCCATCGCCTAGCTGTCGGTGGGCAGCGCGGTCGAGTCGCTTCCCGCAGCCCTTCCGCGTAGCACCCGCTTCCCGAGGGCGCGGCGCCGCGACGTCCAGCTCGCCTACCTGCTCCTCTCGCCGGCGGTGCTCCTGCTGTTCGGGGTCCTGGCCTATCCGGTCGCGTGGGAGATCCGGACCAGCCTGACCGACCTCTCGCCGCTCAAGGAAGGCCCCCCGGCGTTCGTCGGGCTCGAGAACTACCGCCGCTTGCTCGCCGATCGCGAGTTCTGGCGGGCGGCTACCGTGACCGCCGTCTACGCCGCCGTGACAAGCGTCGCCAAGCTGGCGCTCGGCGTCGGCTTCGCCCTGCTGCTGGCCCGCCCGTTCCGGGGGCGCGCCCTCGTCTTCCTCGCGATCTTCCTCCCCTGGGCCTACCCGGCGAGCGTGAGCGTGATCGGCTGGTACTGGACGCTGAGCCCGCCCATCCCTACGTCCTACAGCGTGTTCATGGGCAACCTGAAGCACGCGGTGGACGGCGTGTTCGGCAGCGGGGCGTGGGGATTCCTGAGCGTCACCCTCTTCAACATCTGGCGGGGCAGCTCGTTCATCGGGGTCTTCCTCCTCGCGGGGATCAACGCCATCCCACCCGAGCTCTTCGAGTGCGCCCTCCTCGAGTCCAGGAGCGCCTGGCGCCGCTTCTGGCTCGTGACGGTCCCGCTCCTCAAGCCGTTCCTCGCCCTCGCCGTCTTCCTGTCGCTCACGACCGCATTTGCCGATCTCGCGAACGTGTGGTTGCTGACCGGCGGCAGGATCATCTTCCCCGTCATCGGCACCCACGCCTACTGGCTGGCGATCCGGTCGGGGCAGTTCGGACCGGCCTCAGCGCTGTCGCTGATGCTGGTGCCGCTGCTCCTCGCGGCGCTGCTGGTCCTCTTCCGGATGTTCGACCCGCCGGAGACGGAGCAGGCGTGAACCCGAGGCCCTGGTGGAAGAAGCTGGGTCACGCGGGCCTGCTGCTCGCCGCGACGATCTACTGCGTGTTCCCGATCTACTTCATGCTGGTGCAGTCGCTGAAGACGGCCCAGGAGGACGTCTTCGGCCACCCGTTGATCGTCATGAACCCGACGCTCGAGAACTTCGAGGAGCTTTTCCAGCCGAAGGGCGAGTCGCGGGGCTTCGTCGGACGCACCCTCCGCCGGTCCTACCCGTTTCTCGACTGGCTGGAGAACACGGTCATCGTGTTCGCGGGGTCGCTGGGGCTGACGCTGGTCGTGAGCATCCTGGCGGGCTATGCCCTGGGGCGGCTCCGGCCGCCGGGGTTCAGGTGGTGGCGGCGCATCGTCTTCGCGGCCTACGTGGTCCCGCACACGATCCTCTTCGTCCCCCTCTACCAGGTCGTGATCCGGCTCGGCCTGGACGACAACCTTCTCCTGCTCCTCCTCGTCTACCCGACTCTCGCGCTGCCCTTCTGCGTCTGGATCCTGGCCGCCTACTTCCAGCATCTCCCGCGCGAGGTCGAGGAGTCGGCGCTGGTCGAGGGGGCGAGCCGCGCGACAGCCTTCCTCCGCATCATCCTCCCGATGAGCCGGCCGGTCATCGTCGCCGCCGGGATCTTCACGCTGGGGACGATCGCCAGCGACTTCACGCTCGCGTCGGTGTTCCTGCTCAGCGCGCACAACCAGACGATCCCAGCGGGGCTTGCGACGATGGAGGTGGCCCTCGACGAGCTCCTGGCCGTCGCCGGAATCCACCTGATGGCGATCCCCGTGGTCCTGATCTCCGCGCTCTTCGCCCGCGGCTATGTCCGCGGGTTGACCGCGGCGATGGTGGAAGGCGCGTAGAAGGCGCGTAAAAGGTCGAGCGCGCACCCACGGCTCCGCCGTGGGTACCCGGCCCGCGCAATCTACTCGGGCCTCGCGCGGCGGGTGGCCTGCCTCCCGGCATGGTCGAACCCGCCACGCTCGAACTGCCATGGGGGAGGTATCGGAAGGGGCGGGTACCCGCGCCACACCCGCGCGCTAGCGCGGGGGGTCGGCGTGGGTGCGCCCCCCTCCGAGCGAGGTCAGGGGGCGGGACGGAGACGGATGAGCCGGTGGAGAGCGGTCTCGGCGATGTAGAGGTTTCCGGCGCGATCGACGGCGACGCCCGCGGGATCCCCGAGCTCCCGGGCCACGATCGTCACCGCTCCCGCCGGCGAGATCCGGAAGAGCTGCCGCATGTGGAAGCCGGTGGTCACGAACACGCTCCCGTCCGCCCCCACCGTCATGTGGGTGCGGTGGTAGTGACCGGCGGGGAGCTTCGCCAGACGCTGGAGGTCGGGCTCGGCTGTCAGCCTGAACACATCTCCGAGGGAGCTCAGCAGCAGGACTTCGCCGGCCGGCGTGGCCGCCACCGAGACGAAGCGCGGGAGGATCTCCTCACGGCCGGCCCGCGCGGATTGCTTCGGGAACACCGGCCGGATGAGATCAAGCCTCCTCGGCCGCGGGATGTCCTCCTCGGGGTCGAGGCGGAAGACGAGCGGCCCGGCGTAGGCCTCCGTCGTGAGCCAGTCGAGCCCCGGGGGCGGCGGCGATTCCAGGCGGAGCCGGCCCTCGGGGCTCGTAAAGTCCAGCACCACCAGCCGGCCCCGACCGTCGAACGCCAGGCTGCTCCCGCCGACCAGATGGTGGAGACCGACCGCAGCAGGCGTCAGCGTCCCGTCCGCGGCGAGCCGGTAGATGCGGTTGCCGTTCTCTTCGCCGAGAAAGAGGTCGCCGGACCTCGGGTCGGCGGCCAGGCTGCCGAACGCGATCTTGCGGGGTCCCTCGGAGAACGGGATCACGAGCCGCCGGGCGCCGGAGACGTCAACCGGGAACGGGCCCGCCAGGTCGAGCTGGTAGATCTCCGCAGCCGCATCGCCACGCCAGCCGTGACTCAAGACGACCAGGCGCCCGGCGGTATTAAAGGCAAGCTCGATCGGCCGGGGAATGCCCGTGACCAGCACCTCCGCGTGGAAGCCTGTGGCCACCAGCACATCCGCCGCCGCAGAGAGGAGCGCCCCGCCGAGGCAGAGGGAAGCCACGACTGCCGTGACGGCGCCGCGGCCCCGATGTTTACAACTCAGCCTTGACATGCTGAACCTGCCGGTGCTAGTCTCCGCGCATCAAAAAAAACGCGCGGCTGGCCGGAGGACCGTCATGGGCGCCCCGGCCGGGGTCGGTGATCACGCTTGCTCGGGCCATCAGGTGTTCACGCCTTTTCGCCGGAGGTGAACCAATGACGACTAGAATGGTCATCGCGCTCCTCGCTGCCCTCCTCGTCGGCGCCGTGGGCCTTCCGGCCGAGGGTCAGGACAAGGCCCCGAGGGGAGTCAAGACCAAGGGCCTGGTCACCTCGCTCGGGGGCTTCAGCGCGACAGTGAACGCGCCGATCTTCGTCAGCGGGGCGACGGTCGAGCTCGAGCCGGGTGGCCAGACCGGCCGTCAGCAGTTCAGGGTGCCGACCTACATCTACGTCATCGAGGGCATCCTGACCACAGACTACGAGGCGGGGCCGGTCGGCATCAAGGGCGTCCAGTACCACGGGGGCGGGCAGTCGTTCATGGATGCTGGAGGGTGGTGGCACAACCACACGAACCGGACCGACAGGCCGGTCAAGTACCTGATCCTCCACATCGGCTATCCGGGGGCCCCGACGGTCCAGAAGCCCGAGCCCGAATAGCGCCTGCTCGCCACGTCCCCGGCGGCGGTGCCCGGTCCGTGCCGGTCGGCCTCCGCCGGGACGCTCGCTCCCTCACTCCCAGCGGCTCGCGCCCCCGTCCTGTCCGGGATTGGGGGCGAGCCGGTCCCCTGGACGGAGCTGGCCCGCCTCGCCCGGTTACCTGACGACCCCCCCGGTGATTCCCGTGATGAAGCGGTCCAGGAAGAAGTTGTAGAGGATCGCCACTGGGACGCCGACCAGTAGCGCGCCCGCCATCAGCGACCCCCAGAAGAAGACGTCCCCCCGGATCAGCTCCGTCGCCACGCCGAGCGGCACCGGCTTCTGGTCGCCGACCGAGACGAAAGCGAGCGCGTACAGGAAGTCCTGCATCGAGAGCGTGAAGGCGAAGATCACGGACGTGAGGACCCCGGGGAGGCTGACCGGGAGCACGACGCGGACGAGGGCGCCGAGCTGCCCGCACCCGTCCACGCGCGCCGCCTCCTCGATCTCCGCCGGCACGGTCTTGAAGAAGCCCATGAGGAGCCAGGTGCAGAACGGGATTGTGAACGTGGGGTAGACCACGACGAGCGCCCACCACCGGTCCTGGAGACCGATCATCGAGACGACGCGCGAGAGCGGGAGGAACAGGATGATCGCGGGCACCAGGTACGTCATGAAGATGGCGATCCCGAGGTTCTCGGCCCCGGGGAGCCTGAGCCGGGCCAGCGCGTAGCCGGCCGGGATTGCGGTGAGCAGCGTGATCACCGAGACCAGGGCCGAGATGGCCATGGTGTTGACGATCCAGGCGCCGTAGTTCGTGTGGTTGAAGAGGTAGTCGAAGTTCTTCCAGGTCGGCGGCAGGTTGAACCAGACCGGGATGACGTCCATCCGGTAGAGATCCGCCTCCTGCTTCAGGGCCGTGATGGCCATCCAGTAGAGCGGGAAGACCGCGATGAGGATGTACGGGCTCAGCCCAGCGTAGATGAGCACGTGGCGCCGGATCTCTTTCGCGCGCTGGCTGCGAGGACGCGCTGCGGTCACCATTCGCGTCTCTTGAGGTTGCGGAGCAGGAGGATCATGGCGGGCAGCAAGAGCGGGAAGAGGAAGAGGGAGATGGCGGCCCCGCGCCCGAGCGCCCCCGCCAGGATCCCGATCTGGTAGGCCAGCGTGGGCAAGATCTGCGTGGCGTTGCCGGGTCCCCCGTTGGTGAGCAGCAGGACGACGCTGATGTCCGAGAGCGTGAAGACCGTGTCGAAGAGGAGACCGACGAACAGGATCGGGGCGATCATCGGTATCACCAGGAAGCGGAACCGCTGCATGAACGTCGTCCCGTCCACCTTGGCGGCGTCGATCACCTCCTGGGGGACCGCGGTGAACCCCGCCAGCAGGACGATCGCGGTGAAGGGGAAGCTGCGCCAGACGTTCACGGCGATGATGGCCGCGAGCGCCAGGTGGGGCTGGCCGAGCCAGATCGGCCAGCCTTCGGTCCCGTAGGCGCTGATCAGGCCGACCCGGTTCAGCGCCCAGTTGACGACGCTGAACTGCGAGTCGTACATCCACTTCCAGCCCAGCACGCTCACCGCGCTGGGGACCGTGAACGGGATGACGACGAGACCGCGGATCAGTTTCTTGCCGCGGAAGGGCTGGAGGAGCAGGAAGGCGAGCGTCGTGCCGAGGAGCGACTTGAAGATAGCCGCGACGACGGTGACCAAGATGCTGTTCCGCAGCGCGATCCAGAAGGTCGGGCTCTCCCAGGCCGCCTTGAAGTTCTCCAGCCAGACGAACTCGGCGAAGGGGTCCCCGACGCTGGCGTCGCTGACGGCCAGGTAGAGGGAGAACAGAAACGGCGCCCCCACGAGGAGGGCGACGTAGAGGATCGCCGGGGAGAGGAGGGTGTACCCGAAGGCGAGCCGCCGGGCGGTGGGAGTTCGCCACCATGCGCGAACCCCCGCCCGCCCGGCGATCGGAACCGCGGCGGCTCGAGCCCCGCCTTCAGGCTCGCCGCCGTTGGGGCTTGCTGTCACGCGCGCTTATGCTTGGCGTAGACCCGCCGGTACTCCCCCATCGCCCACTTGACCGCCTCGTCCGGGCTCTGCCCGCGGGCCACGAGCGTGAACATGTCTGCTGGGACGAACGTCACCGTGACCTCCTGGATCGGGGTCGTGTAGGGGCCCGGGTAGCCGGGGAACGCCATGAGGTCCGGGAAATCCTGGAGGACCTGCATCTTGGGGTCGGTCCCGATCACCGGCATCGGTTTCTTGTACCCATCCTTGAGGAGGGGCATGTTGTAGCCCCGGCTGGCGACCATGGCCTCCTTCCAGTTGTCCGTCAGATGGATCAGGAACTCCCTGGCGGCCTGCTGGTTCTTGGAGAACTTCCAGATGGCGTAGGCCGTGGGTTCCCCGACGTTGACCCGTTTGCCCCCCGGTCCGGCCGGCGCCAGCCCGATATAGGTGTGCTGAAAGACCGGAGGGTTGGTGTCCTCGGTGGTCCGGTAGGCGGAGATGGCGTCATGGATCCAGCAGGCGACCCCGGAGGCCTGGTACCGGTTGTCGGAGGCGTCGTCCCAGGAGAAGACCTCCGGCGTCATGCCCTCGTCGAAGAGCGCCTTCGCGAACCGGAGGGCCTCGCGCGTCTCCTTGGAGTCGACCAGGATGTTCTGTCCGGACGGGTCGGTTTCCCGTCCGCCGAAGCTGTACCAGAGGGCACGCCAGTTGTGGTTGGCGTCGTTGCAGTGGGAGAACTGCATCCCCGTCGGGTGGCCCTTGGGCTTCAGCGTCCGGGCGGCGACCCGGCACGCTTCCCAGGTGTCGGGGGGCCGCAGGTTGTGCTTCTCGAAGAGGTCCTTCCGCCAGAGCAGCGGGATCAGGATGTAGAAGTTCGGGATCGCGTACGACCGGCCCTCGACGGTGGAGATCGGGCCTGCCGCGGGGATCCAGCCGCCCCACTTCTTCCCGATGCGCTCTGAGAGGTCGGTCAGGTCCACCAGGCTCTTGTAGTACAGGCCCGTGAGGATCAGGCCGGCAAATTCGATGAGGTCGTGGCCCGCGCCGGCTGCGAACTCGGCGGCGATCCGCGCTGGCACCTCGAGGTGCGGGATGTGGTCCACGCGCACCCTGACCCCATTCTTCTCCCCCCACTCCTTGGCGGACTTGTCGAACCAGGCGTCATAGGCGGGGACGAAGTGGCTCCACTGGAGGATGCGTAGGCTGGTCCCTCTGAGCTGCGCCGGGGCCTGCCTTGCCGCCAGCATCGTGCCCAGTGACGCCCCAGCTACGCCCACGCCGGCAGTCCTGAGAAAGTCACGCCGGGTTACGCGATCGTGAATCGGCTTCTCGCTGAGTGTGTTCATGCCTCGACCTCCTCAGTTCGAATCCGCGCACCGGTCAGTCTGGCGCAACTCCCGCGCGCCGCCCGTGGCGCCACCGGCAGGCCAGCGGGGCAACTCCGTGGAAGGCGCGCCTTCTTCGGCAAGTAAGGCCCTCGGTAGCGCTGGAGGATGGGGAAGGGTCACCGACTGCTCCGGGTTTCCCTTTGCCGCCCGGAGTATCACTAGATTCAGGGGGTTGTCAAGCGGTTTTTCGAGCGGAGACGGCGCCTCGCCGGCCGCGTTAGAGGCCAGGGCGACCGAGGAGGTCCTTCTGGCGTCAGGCGAGCGGGAGGAACCGGCGGGACCGCGTTACTTGTAGAGCAGGTTCGGGAGCCAGAGCGCGGTCTCGGGGAAGAAGAAGACGATCGCGAGACCGATGACCTGGAGGACCATGAAGTCGAACATTCCCCGGTAGATGTGCATCAGCTCCCACTGTGGCGCCACCGCCTTGAGATAGTACGCGGCCATGGCGACCGGCGGCGAGAGGAAGGCCGTCTGGAGGTTCACCGCGACGAGGATGCCGAACCACACCAGGTCGAACTTCAGCTCGATCACGACCGGCAGGAAGATGGGGATGAAGATCAGGACGATCGCCGGCCACTCGAGGGGCCAG
>JACQWB010000075.1 GCA_016209385.1 Candidatus Rokuibacteriota bacterium | reverse complement strand
CGCTTTCTCTACCGGGCCACCGAACCGGTCCTCCGCCCCATCCGGCATCGCCTTCCGGTCTGGCAGATCGGGCTGGACCTCTCACCGGTGATCGTCATCCTGCTCATCTACTTCCTCCAGCAGTTCCTCGTGTCCGTCCTCTACCAGATCGCCCGCATGATGGCCTGAGGAGGTCGCGCCATGCGCATCACCCCCGTCGACATCCGCCAGCAGCAGTTCTCGGTCCGCATGTTCCGGGGCTACGATGTCCACGAGGTGGACGCGTTCCTGGAGGACGTGGCCGAGGACTACGAACAGATCACGAAGGAGAACGCGCTCCTCAAGGAGCAGCTGGCGACGCTGGAGGAGCGGATGCGGGGGTTCGAGGAGCGCGATCGGACCCTCCAGGACGCGCTGATCGCGGCTCAGCGCGTCAGTGACGAGATGAAAGAGGCCGCGAAGCGGGAGGCCCAGCTCGTGCTGCGGGACGCGGAGCTGGAGCGGGAGAAGCTGCTGGAGGCGGCGCGGACGGAAGAGGCCAAGCTCAGGAGCGAAGCCCTGACCCTCCAGCGCACCCGGCGCCACCTCTTCGAGGGGCTCCGTGCCACGGTCGAGATGTACCAGCGGCTGATCGCCAAGGAGCTGGCCGATGAAGGGCCCGCAGCGGGCTGATTCCACGCTGCTCCACGTCCGGGTGCAGCCGCGGTCGTCTGCCACCGAGGTGATCGGCTGGGACGGGAACACGCTGCGCATCCGCGTGACGGCCCCGCCCCTCGCCGATCGGGCCAACCGCGCGGTCGTCGACCTCCTGGCCCGCGCCCTCCTCGTCCCGCGCGCTCAGGTCCACCTCGTGCGCGGGGCCCACGGCCGTGACAAGCTGATCCGGATCGCCGGGATCTCGCGCGACCTGCTCGAAGCGAGGCTGGCCGCGCGGCGGGTGCTCGGGTGATCACGCCCGTCCGCTGGGCCGGGGACCGTTTGGTTCTGCTCGACCAGCGGCGTCTCCCCGCCGAGGAGAGCGAGCAGGCGTGCTCGGACTGGCGCCAGGTCGGCGAGGCGATCCGGACGCTCGTGGTTCGCGGGGCGCCGGCGATCGGTGTGGCGGCAGCCTTCGGCGTCGTGCTTGCCGCGCGGGAGAGTCGCGCCAGCGCCTTCGAGGACCTCTGGGCTGACCTGGAGGTGGCCGTCAAGGGGCTCGCCGCCACCCGGCCGACGGCCGTGAACCTCTTCTGGGCGCTCGAGCGGATGCGGCGCGTCTGCCTCGAGCACCGCGCGCTGCCGCTGGACCGCCTCAGGGAGCGCCTCCTCGCCGAGGCCCTCGCGATCCGGGACGAGGACGTCGCCGCCAACCGGCGCATCGGCGCGGAGGGCGCGCGCCTCGTGCCCGAGCACGCGCGCATCCTCACGCACTGCAACACCGGCGCGCTCGCCACGGCCGGCTACGGCACCGCCCTCGGGATCGTCCGGGCCGCCAACGCTCTCGGCAAGGTGGAGCTCGTGTGGGTGGACGAGACGCGGCCGGTGCTCCAGGGGGCGCGGCTCACGGCCTGGGAATGCGTTAAGGAGGGGATCCCGCACCGGGTGATCGCCGACGGCGCGGCCGCGGCGCTGATGGCCCGGGAGCAGGTGGATCTCGTGATCACCGGGGCTGACCGGATCGCGGCCAACGGTGACACGGCGAACAAGATCGGCACCTACGGGCTGGCGGTCCTCGCCGATCGGCACGGCATCCCCTTCTACGTGGCCGCCCCGTTCTCGACGATCGATCCGGCCCTCGCCTCGGGGGCGCTGATCCCGATCGAGGAACGGGACGCGAGCGAGGTCAGGCGGGTGGGCGCCGAGACCGTCGCCCCCGCGGCCTCGCCGGTGTTCAACCCCGCCTTCGACGTGACGCCGGCAGCGCTGATCACCGCCATCGTCACCGAGCGAGGCGTCTTCCGCCCGCCCTACGACTTTTCCAGCGGGCCGTGCGGATAACCGTCGCATCCCGGCGTCCTCCGACCACCCTTCGGGCGGTGCCCGCGCCGATCCTCAACGTACAACCGCGTACGCCTCCGGTCGGCTCCTCCCTGCGTCCTAGGGCTGCTCGGTTCTCGCCCCGGCCCGGGTCGACGTGCTCCAGGTGAGCCAGAGCGGCAACCGGGACACCCGGGTCGCCCGCGACTACCACGACCGGACCGCCCACAGCCGCTGGTCCGTCCGGCAGAGCGGCCACTCCCTCGACTGGGAGACCAAGCCGTTCCTCTACAAGGTCTATCCCGACCTCCCCGTGGTCCAGCTCCCGCGCGAGCTGCCGTCCCTCGCCGCGGATGCCCTGGAGGCGCTCGGTGGACCCCGGGGGTCGATGGGCACGGTCACGCTGGAGGAGCTGGCGGCACTTCTCTTCTTCGCGGCGGGGATCACCAAGAAGAAGACCTACCCGGGCGGCGAGGAGATGCACTTCCGCGCCGCGGCGTCCACCGGCGCCCTCTACCAGACCGAGGTGTACGTGGTGGCCGCGGCGGTCGCGGACCTCGCCGCGGGCGTCTATCACTTCTGCCCCGGCGACTTCGCGCTGCGGCGGCTGCGCGAGGGCGATTTCCGCCAGGAGGTTGGCGCGTCTGCCGCCGATCCCGCCATCGCCCGCGCGCCGGCGGCACTCGTTCTCACGGCGATCTACTGGCGAAACACGTGGAAGTACCAGGCCCGCGCCTACCGGCATCTCTTCTGGGACTCTGGGGCGATGCTCGCGAACCTGCTGGCGGCCGCATCGGGCCTCGCGCTCCCCGCCCGCCTGGTCGCCGGCTTCGTGGACAGTCGGGTAAACCTCCTCCTGGGTCTCGACCCTGAAAAGGAGGCGAGCCTGGAGCTGGTCCCGGTCGGGCCTGACGGCGCCGAGGCACCGCCTGCGCAGCCCGCGGAGCCGATCGGGCCGCGCACGCTCCCGCTCTCTACCAGCGAGGTGGATTACCCGCTGCTCCGCGCGATGCACACGGCCTCCGCCCTCGCCGACCCCGAGGAGGTAGCCCGGTGGCGCGGGGGGGCGGGACTCTCCAGCCCGGACCCTCCCCCGGATCTTCTGCCGCTTCCGGCGCCTAAGGGCGGCTTGGGACGTGGCCTCGCCGAGACGATCGTCAGGCGGGCGTCGACCCGACAATTCGCGCACGTCCCGATCACCGCCGAGGAGCTTTCCACCGTCCTCTTCCACGCCACGCGCGGCTTCCCCGCCGATTTCCCCGCAGGCCTCGTTCACCTCTACCTGATCGTCAACGCCGTGGACGGCGTGCCGGCGGGCGCGTACTGCTACTGGCCCGCACCCCACGGCCTGGAGCTCCTGAAGGCGGGAGAGTTCAGAAGCCAGGCCGGATACCTCTGCCTCGAGCAGGCCCTCGGCGCCGACGCGAGCTGCGTCATCTTTTTCCTCGCCGACCTGGCGTCGCTCCTCGATCGCTACGGGAACCGCGGCTACCGGCTGGCTAACCTGGAGGCCGGGCTTGTCGGAGGCCGGTGCTACCTCGGAGCCTACGGGCTTGGCTTCGGAGCCTCGGGCCTCACCTTTTACGATGGGGAAGTCGTGAGCTTCTTCTCGCCCCATGCTGCCGGGAAAGACGCGATCTTCGTGACCGCCCTCGGTCGCTCGGTGAAGGCGGCGCCGCGCACTCGCGTGTCCGTGCAGCTCGGCAGGTCGTGACCCGCGCCGGCGGGCTCGCTTCGTTGCAACATCACGGGCCATGTGATACGGTTCACGAAGTTTCGTGGCGCGAGTTTTCGTGGTCAGTGAGAGGAGCGATCGATGAAGAAGTACTACCTCATGGCGCCCGGCCCGACACCGGTCCCCGAAGACGTCCTCCTCGCGATGGCGCGGCCCATCATCCACCACCGGACCCCGGAATACGAGGCGCTCTTCGCCGAGGTCCGCGCCGGGCTCAAGAAGCTGATCCAGACCAGGCAGGAGACCGTCCTCTTCGCGGCCTCGGGGACCGGCGGCATGGAAGCCGCCGTGGTCAACACGCTCTCCCCGGGCGACCGGGTGGTCGTGATCCGGGCAGGGAAGTTCGGCGAGCGCTGGGCCGAGATCTGCCAGGCGTACGGTCTCGAGGTGGTTCCGCTCGATGCTCCGTATGGGCACACGGTGCCACCCGAGGGGCTGGCCGAGGCGCTCGCGAAGACCTCGCGCGTGAAGGCGGTCTTCTGCCAGCACAGCGAAACCTCCACGGGCGTGCTCCACGACGTGCGGGGCTACGCCGAGGTCACCCGGAAGAGCCCCGCGATCCTGGTCGTGGACGCGGTGTCGAGCCTCGGGGTTGCCGAGCTGCCCATGGACGCGTGGGGAGTGGACATCGTGGTCTCGGGCTCCCAGAAGGGGCTCATGCTCCCGCCGGGGCTCGCCTTCTGCACGCTTTCCGAGAAAGCCTGGGAGCTCACGAAGACTTCGCAGCTTCCCCGGTACTACTTCAACCTCGCCGCCGAGCTCCGCGCGATCCAAAAGAACCAGGCGAACTTCACGCCGGCGGTCTCGATCGTCATCGGGCTCCGCCAGGCGCTGGCAATGCTCGAGGCCGAGGGCTTCGCGAACATCTTCAAGCGCCACGACCTCCTCGCCCGCGCCACGCGCGCCGGGGTGGAGGCGCTGGGCCTCGAGCTCTTCGCCAGGGCGACGCCGAGTCCGGCGATCACGGCCGTGGTGGCCCCGCGCGGGATTGACGGCGAGGCGGTGGTGCGGGGCTTCGCCAAGTCCCGGAACATCACGATCGCGGGCGGGCAGGGGGAGATGAAGGGCATGATCTTCCGCCTGGGCCACATGGGCTACGTCGGCGAGTTCGACGTGATCGTGGCCCTCTCGGCCCTCGAGCAGGTGCTGACCGAGCTGGGGATGCCTGTGGACATGGGAGCCTCCGTACGCGCCGCCCAAAAAGTGCTCGCCGAGAAGCCGTGAAAGTGCCCGCACGGGCCGTGTCGGCCGGCCTCCGGGTCGAGCGAGCCATGCCGGGAGGCGGTCGGGTACCCGTCGTGAGCGAGCGGGGAAGGGGAAGCCGGACCGCACACCACGGGTGGATGGACGTGAGCGAAGTGAGTGAATCTAGTCTCGCGCGACGGTTTGACGCCGCGGAGGCGAGTCCGGAGGGGCATCCCCGCCCCGCAAGCCACAGACGGGTGACCGCCGAAGGCTAGGCGAGCGAGGGCCGGAGGCCGGACAACGCGGACTGATCGCCGGGACAGGACCCGCGAGGCCGGGCCGCCGAGGCAGCTGTCATGAAGAAGGTGCTGGTGACCGACGGGCTCCAGGAGGTCGGGGTCGAGGCGCTCCGCAAGGAGGGGCTCCTCGTCGAGACCGTCCCGACGCTCTCGGAGGCGGACCTGTGCCAGCGGATCGCGGGCTGCCACGGCCTCATCGTGCGGAGCGCGACGAAGGTCAGCGCCACCGTCCTGGAGGCGGGCAGGGACCTGGTCGTAGTGGGTCGCGCGGGCGCCGGCGTGGACAACATTGACGTCGAGGCGGCCAGCCAGCGCGGCGTCATCGTCATGAACACTCCGGGCGCCAACACGATCGCCGTGGCGGAACACACCGTAGGCCTGCTCCTCGCGCTAGCGCGCAAGCTCCCCCAGGCCCATGGCGCGCTCAAGGGCGGGCGCTGGGAGAAGGAGCGCTTCGCGGGGATCGAGATCTACGGCAAGACCCTCGGGATCATCGGCCTGGGGCGGATAGGCTCCGAGGTCGCCCGACGGGCTCAGGGGCTCAGAATGCAGGTCGTGGCGTACGACCCGTATCTGACCGCCGAGGCGGCGAGCAAGCTGGGCGTGGAGCTGGTCGAGCTCGATGAGCTTCTGGCCCGCGCCGACTTCGTCTCGATCCACATCCCGCTCACCAAGGAGACCCGGAACTTCCTGGGCCCGGCCGAGTTCGCTCGCATGAAGGACGGCGTCCGGCTGATCAACTGCGCCCGTGGCGGCGTCATCGACGAGGCCGGGCTCGTGGACGCCGTGCGGAGCGGCAAGGTGGCGGGGGCGGCCTTGGACGTCTTCGAGCAGGAGCCGTTGCCGGGCGGCCACCCGCTGCTCGGTCTCGAGCAGGTGATCATCACGCCGCACCTGGCCGCCTCCACAGAGGAGGCTCAGGCCCAGGTGGCGCTGGCCATCGCCCAGCAGATCGCCGACGTGCTCGTCCGGGGGATCACGCGGAACGCCGTGAACGTCCCCTCGGTCGATGCCGAGACCTACAAGACGCTGGCGCCCTACCTTACGCTCGCCGAGAAGCTGGGGAGCTTCCTGGCCCAGCTCGCCGAGGGCCGGATGCGGGAGCTCCGGATCGAGTACGCGGGAGAGGTCACGGGCTTCAGCACCAACATCCTGACGCTCACCTTCCTCAAGGGGCTCCTCACCGCGATCCTGAACGAGAACGTCACGGACGTGAACGCCCCCTACCTGGCTAAGGCCCGCGGCATCCGGGTCCTCGAGACCTCCACGGCCGAGAGCGAGGACTACGCGAGCCTCGTCACCGCCGAGCTGACCACCGACAAGGGGGCGTGGCGCGTGGCGGGGACCCTGTTCCACAAGCGCGAGCCCCGGATCGTGCGCATCGACGGCTATCCCCTCGAGGCCGTCCCGTCGGGGTGGATGCTGGTCTTCTCGAACCTGGACGTGCCCGGCGTCATCGGCCGGATCGGCACGCTCTGCGGCCGCCACCGGATCAACATCGCGGGCATGCAGCTCGGCCGCGAGCGCCGGGGCGGCCGGGCGGTCTCCATCCTGAACCTGGACGACCCCGTCCCCGAGCCGGTGCTAGCCGAGATCCGTGCCATGCCGGACATCGTCTTCGCCAAGCTCGTCAAGCTGTAAGGGCTGTCCGGCCGAGCTCCCATGCGCTGCGCCGCCTGTGGCCAGGACAACGCCCCGTCGGCGAAGTTCTGTGCCGAGTGCGGG
>JACQWB010000074.1 GCA_016209385.1 Candidatus Rokuibacteriota bacterium | reverse complement strand
GGAGCGCAAGAAGAACCTGACCCTCCGGATGGAACCCTCCAGAGTCAGGGAGATCAAGGCGGTCGCCCGGGAGCTCGGGGTCCCCTACCAGACTCTGATGCGGATGTGGATCGTTGAGCGGCTCCGCCGGGAGAAGGCCGGGTAGCTCGAAGGGGGACGGAGTCAGACAGCCTGATCGATCGCAACGTGCGCCTGACGTGGCGGGCTAGCTCCGGATGGCTCGTCCCCTTCGGCCCTTCGCCGTGCGAGCCCTGGCCTTTCGGACGCGCCGCCCGCGGCTCATCGTCTCGGGCAGGGGGAACGTCATTGTGCGCTTCACGACCTCGAGGACGCTCGAGGTCGAAGTCCGGACGATGAATCCCCGAGAGCCGACGCATCGGCTTCTTGGTCTTCGTGAGCCGCTCGTGCTCGGGCTTGCCCTCGACGTGGTCAGCGTTACGCTAATCATCGTCATCGGCCGAGCGGGCCGTCAGTGGCTCGTGGCAGGCCAGGTATCGGGCAAATGGCGTGGACCTACCGGCTGAGTGGCTGGCGGCGGACCGTCAACTGGCTGGTTCGGGGTCTGCTCGCCGTCGGCTTCGGGCCCCCGCGGACGTATCTCCTGACCGTGCCAGGCCGGAGGAGTGGCCGCATGCGCTCGACCCCCGTGACGCTGGTCGAGGAGAGCGGCCAGCGCTGGCTCGTGGCGCCCTACGGGGAGGTCGGCTGGGTGCGGAACGCGCGGGCGGCCGGGTGGGTGGTCTTGAGCCGTGGGCGGCGGTCGGAGCGAGTGAGGGTCGTGGAGCTCGGGGCGAAGGACGGCGCCCCAGTGCTGTGGACCTACCTCAAGCAGGTGCCGGTGACACGACCCTTCTTCGACGTCAGACCCACCTCGCCCCTCGAAGCGTTCGAAGCCGAAGCGCCGCGCCATCCGGTGTTTCAGATCACCGACGAGCGTAGCCGACCCTAGAGGCCCTTTCTCAGCCGGGCCCGCCCCGGGCCGAACCTGCGCCAGCGGCTGGCGGGCCTCCCCCTCCCGGCGTCAGGCGCCCTTCCAGGACCATGGCCCGACTCCACAGATCGGGGTCGAAGCCCAGTGCCCAGCTGCCCGTGGCCGGAAAGTGCAGGGCGCGCCTCGGCCTCTGATCTCGCGCCCCAGTCGGGTGAGTCAGAACCGCGCCGGGTAGGTGTCCGCGGGGATCGGCTGGGACAGGCAGCGGCGGTAGATCCGCTCGTAGACCGGTCGGATCTGGTCGACCAGGCCGTCGCACCGCGCGATGTCAGGCACGAGCTTCCCGTGGACCTCGCGGGCGGCGGCCAGGAGGCCTGCCTCGTCCACTGTGGTGATCCGTCCGCCGCGCATGACGACCCGACCGTCGATCACCACGGTGTCGATGGACTGGCCCCGCTCACCGCACACGAGTTGGCGCAGGGGGTCGTTGAGTGGCGTGAAGCCCACGCCGTCGAGGCGGTAGCAGACCAGGTCGGCGCGCTGGCCGGGGACGACGCGCCCGAGGTCCTCGAAGCCGAGCGCCCGGGCGCCGTTCACGGTCCCCATCGCCCACGCCTCGCGCGCGCCCACCCAGCCACGCATCTCGCCACGCAGCGTGTGGAGCATCGCCGCAGCGCCGACCACATGGAGCATCCCCGAGGACGTGCAGGAACCGCAGCCGTCGCTGCCCAGGCTCACGTTGACACCGCCGTCAATGAGGGCCCGGACAGGAGCGAGCCCGCTGGCCAGACGTAGGTTGCTCACGGGGTTGTGCTGGACGGTTGCGCCGGCGCTCGCCAGGCGCGAGATGTCGTCGGGCCTGAGCCATACGCCGTGGATCAGCGAAAGCAGGGGGCCGAGGACACCGAGGTCGTCCAGGTGGGCGATCATGGTCTTCCTGTAGAAGCGCTGGCCCGTGACGGCCTGAAGGCGCGTCTCGTGGACGTGGATGATGGTCGGCATGCGCTCCTGGCGCGCGAGCCCGAGGAGGTCCACCAGGAACTGGTCGGTGCAGCGCTGCGGCGCGGAGGGCGCCACGATGAAGCCGACCCGGTGCCGGTGGGGGTGGCGGCGCTTGATGAGGTCGGCGGCGAGCTCGACCAGGCGCTTTGGGTCGGGCGCGGGCGCCGCCGAGAGCTCGGCCAGCAGCGCCGCGGGCAGCTCCTCCTCGATGTAGGGCACCGCGCGGAAAAATGGCCGGTCGAAGAGGCTCACGCTCACAAGCGCCCGGAGGCCCAGATCCTCGTAGGCGCGGAACACCGCCTCGATATGATCGTCTCTCAAGTGCGGGAACTGGTTGACGTCGTCCACGACCGTCGTGGCCCCACCCCGGAGCGCCTCGATGGCCGTCACCATCGTCCGGAGGTATACCGCCTCGGCGTCGAGCGGCGGCGTGGGGAAGGGAGGCCGGACGTAGTGCATCCAGACCTCGAGTGGCAGGTTCTCGTAGCGCCCCTTGTGGAAGGTCTCGTGGGAGTGGGTGTGGCCGTTGACGAGCCCGGCCACCACCAGCATCCCCCGCACGTCGAGGGTGTCGGGCCCGGTGAGGTTCACCGGCGCGTGAGGGACGATGGCCTCGATCCGGCCGTCGCGGATCCGGACGTCGACCGGCTCGCTCGCCGTGTGGGTGCCGTCCTCGTGCTCGACGACGAGGCGGCCGCCGGCGAGCGTCAGTGCCGCCGGGGCGCTCATCCGCCGGCGCCCCCGCGAACCGCCGCAGCCTCGGGCGCGCGCCGGGCCCGCATGGCCGTGCGGAAGTAGAGGGCGACGCTGACCGCGGTGAGGAGCATGAAGAGGGCCGCGATGGGCCGAGTGAAGAAGATGAGAGGGTTCCCGTGCGCCATCAGGAGCGACTGCGTCAGTGCCTGCTCGAGCATCGGCGAGAGGATGAACGCCAGGACCATGGGCGGCACCTCGAAGCCGCCCATGCGCATGACATAGCCCACGACGCCGAACACGAGCGTGATACCCACGTCGAAGAGGCTCGAGTTGATGGCGTAGGAGCCGGCCAGGCACAGCATGGTGACGACGGGGTAGAGCACGGCGCGCGGCACCTGGAGGACCTTCACCCACCACCGGATCGTCAGCTTGGCCACGGCGAACATCGCGAACGTGGCCAGGAACAGCGCGATGTAGATGCCGTAGATGTCCACGATGCGCTCACGGAACAGGAGCGGCCCGGGCCGCATGCCCTGGGCGATGAAGGCGCCGAGCATGACCGCCGTGACCACATCGCCCGGGATGCCGAACGTGAGCAACGGCACCAGGGAGGCGCCGCACTCGCCGTTGTTGGCGACCTCGGGCGCGATGACGCCCTCGACCTCGCCCTTGCCGAACCGCTCGGGATGCCTAGAGGCTCGCTTGGCCATGCCGTAGGCCAGCCAGGACGAGGTCTCGGCGCCGACGCCGGGCAGGACCCCGATGCCCACGCCCACCAGGGCGGAGCGGATGACCGTGCGCCAGTATTTGCCGAGGATCTCGCGGAACGTCACCCGATTCTCGGCTGGGTCCTCCCTGACGCCGAGCACCTTGAGCCCGCCCATGCGCCGCGAGATCTGCACGAAGATCTCGCCGAGGCCGAAGAGCCCGATCACGAACGGGATGTAGCTCACGCCGCCCTGGAGCTCGCCGATGCCGAAGGTGAGCCGCGAGGCCCCCGAGACGGGATCAATGCCGACCAGGGCTACCAGTACGCCGAGCGAGGCCGAGACCAGGCATTTGGCCAGCGAGCGGCCGGCCAGACTCGCGATCACGGTCATGGAGAAGAGGATCAGCGCAAAGAACTCGGGGGGGCCGAATCTCAGCGCGACCAGGGCGAGCGGTCCGGCAGCCAGGACCAGCGTGACGTTGCTGAACATGTCGCCGACGGTCGAGGCGTAGATCGACGCCTGGAGTGCCTTGCCCGCGCGGCCCTGCTGGGCCATCGGGTAGCCGTCCATCAGCGTCGCCGCGTTGGAGGCCGTGCCCGGCGTCCCGATGAGGATCGCCGAGATCGAGCCCCCGTAGGTGCCGCCCTTGTAGAGGCCGAGCAGGAAGGGGATGCCCACCAGGGGCGGCATGAAGAAGGTGAGCGGCGAGAAGATGGCCATGGCCATTGTGACCGTCAGGCCGGGCAGCGCGCCCACGACCATCCCGAGGACGTTGCCGACGACGATCATGAGGAGCGCGTCCCAGCGGAAGACGACCGCCGCCGCCTGCTGGAGTTGCTCGAGCATCAGTCCAGGAGACCCTCAGGCAGGAGGATCTTCATCCCCCACCGGAACCCGTAGTACACGACGATGGGAGTGAGGACAGCCACGGGGACGAGGACGGGCCAGCGGCGGAAGCCGAGGAAGACGATGAGCGCGGCGAGCGTGACAGGCGTGAGCAGCAGATAGCCGACCGTGTCCAGGAGCGCGAGGTAGAGGACGAGGATCAGGGCGGCCCCGGCCACCCGCACTGCCGCCTCGCGCCCGAAGGTGAAGCCCTCGCCGGCCCGGAGCGTCTGGGCCCGCGTGCGACCGCGGAGGAAGATGAGCGCGCCCAGCAGCCCCAGCACCACCGCGATGAAGCGCGGGAAGAAGAGCGGCGACGCCGCCAGGCCGCCGACCGCGCCCCCCACCTGGAACCGCGGGGTCACGATCTGGGCGGGGAGCACGAAGACATAAAGTATCAGGGCGGCCGCAACCAGCCCGGCGCCGAGCCAGCGGTCCATGCCCCCACCCTGCGCCGTCAGCGCGCGATCTGCTCGATCACCGCCTTCAGCGCCACCTGGTCAGCCGCCCACTGCTTGGCCAGGTCTTCGGCCGAGAGGTAGTCGACCTGCTGGCCCATGCGGCTCATCAGCGTCTTGAACGAGGTGTCGTCGGCGATCTTCTTGACGGCGTCGCGGAGCTTGGCGAGCACGGGCTCGGGTGTCCCCTTCGGCGCGAACACGGCGAGCCAGAGCCGGGCCTCTAGGTCGAAGCCCTGCTCCCTGAGGGTCGGCGTGTCGGGGAAGGCCGGCCAGCGCTTCGGCCCGCCCACCCCCAGGGCGCGGAGCTTGCCGGCCTGGATGTGCGGGAAGACCACTGGCGGGTAGAGCCCGTTGGCGTCGACGTGGCCGCCCAACAGCGAGGCCAGCGCCGGCCCGCCGCCCGTCGAGGGCACGTGCGTGAATTTGGCCCTGTACTTCACCCCCATCGCCTCGAACATGAGGTGCTCGGGCGAGAAGGTGACGGCGCTGTGCTTGATCTTGCCTGGGTTGGCCTTGGCGTCCTCGATGAACTCCCTGGCTGTCTTCCAGGGCGCCTCGGTGCGGACGCTCAGCACCGCAGGCAGCGAGACGAGCTGGCCGATCGGTACGAAGTCGGCCGGGTTGTAGGCGACCTTTTGGACCTGGGGCAGGATGATGTGCGTGGCCGGGTCGCCGATGAAGAGCGTGTAGCCATCCGGCCGGGACTTGGCCGCTGCCTCGGCGCCGACCGCGCCGCCGCCGCCCGAGCGGATGACGACGATCATCGGCTGCCCGAGGTACTGCTCGGCCACGCTGACGAAGGCGCGCGAGGTGAGGTCGGTGGCCCCTCCCGCCGGGTACGGGATGATCACCCGCACGGGCTTCGTCGGGAAGTCCTGCGCCACCGCGCGCGCCGGTAGCGGAACGATGCCTAGCGGGGCGATGAAAGCTAGCATCACGGCGCTGCTGACGATACGCCTCACGCTGATGACCATGAGTGGCTCCTCCTTCTCATGACGGACAACAAAAAGCGTGAACCGGACGCGGGACGACAGGAGCATAGCGCCCGAGGGATGGCACGTCAAGCCGGTGGCGGGCGGCTCGTCACAGGATCGACCAGCGGCTCGGCACCTCGACGCCGCTCCGGGCCAGCACGCGCTCGGCCAGGGCGGCGCAGCGGTCCAGCACCTCGCCCTCGTCGACGGTGAGGACCCGGCGCTCGTCCATGACGAGCCGCCCGTGAACGTAGGCGGTCTCGACGGAGTCGCCGCTGGCCGAGTAGACCAGGTTCTGCACCGGGCTGTAGTTCGGGCACCACTCGGGTCGCCGCATGGCGAGAATGATGATATCGGCCCTCTTGCCGGGCTCGAGGGAGCCGATCTCACGCTCCATGCCGATGGCCCGGGCGCCGTTGATGGTCGCCATCTCGATGGCCGTCTCGGCGCACATGACGCCCGTGTCGTTCCGGTAGTCCTTGGGGAGCACGGCTGCCAGGTACATCGTGCGGATCATGTCGGCGTAGTTCGAGCAGTCGGAGGCGTCGGAGCCCAGCGCGACGTTGACGCCGTGCTCCAGCATCTCCGGGAAGCGCCCCCGGGACGAGAGCTGGTAGTTGAGCTTCACGGCGGTCGACGGGCAGTGGACGACGTTGGCGCGCGTCTCGGCAAGCATCCGGATCTCCCGGTCCGTGACGTGGGTCATGTGAACGAGGACGACGTTGGGGCCGAGGACGCCGAGGCGGTAGAGGTTCTCGACCGGGCGGAAACCCGTCCGCAGGCGCGTGTCGGTGACCTCCTCGGTCATGGCGGCCAGGTGCAGGTTGAGCACCGTCCCGTACTCGTCGGCCATCTTCTTGGACTCGACGTACAGGCGGTTCGTGCACCGGCCCAGCCCCACGATGTCGACGCAGGCTTTGATGCGCCCCCCGTCGTAGCCGTCGCGGCAGGTCTTGAGGAACTTCTCGTTCTCCCTGAGGCAGGTCTCCGTGTCCTCCATGAGCATGGCGTGGTCGAGGATCGCCTGGTCGAACGAGCGGCGCCCCATGAGGCCGCGCATGCCGATGCGGCTCACGCCCTCGATCACCGCGGCCGGGTGGTAGGAGCCGGCCTCGAGGAACGTGGTGGTCCCGCACTTGAGGGCCTCCAGCAGCACCACCAGGCCCCCGTAGATTTCGTCCTCGGCGGTGAGGACCGTGGCGATCTTGCCGTGGACGTAGTTGGACCAGAGCCACCCGTCCAACTCCTCAGGGGCAAGCCCCCGGTGCATCGTATGGTAGAAGTGGATGTGGGCGTTGACAAGGCCGGGCATCACGAGCTTGCCCTCGCAGTCCCGCACCTGGCGCGCCTCGAACTGCTTCTCGAGGTCCGCGCGCTTGCCGACCGCCACGATCTCCGAGCCCTTCACCGCCACGGCGCCGTCCCGGTAGATCCGCCGCTGAGGATCGACCGTGATCACCGTCCCACCGCCTAGAAGCAGATCTACCGTTCGCAACATTCGCCCGCCTCCTGGTTCACGCCTCCCGCCCAGTTCCCTCGCTCCTCGTGAGACCGAACCTCCCGGCAGCCTATCCTTGCAGGCAACGTCGGAACCGTGTCCGTCCCGCTGGCTCGGCGCCACGGGCCAAGCCTAACTGGCGAGGTGATGTTAGTCCCGCGCTCGACTGAGGGTCAAGGGCCACCAGATGGACGAGACGTGCGCGGCGGTACAGCCGGACTGAGTGGCGGCTGGGCAGCGCGCAGCCCGGCTGCGGCGCGCTACGGGATGACGGTGCCGCTCGGCCGTCCGGCGCGCAGCCCGGCGCGCGAGCGCATCGCGAGATCGAGCGCGGTCAGGACGAAAACCTGTGTGCCCTTGACGAGATCGGTCACGCTCACCTGCTCGCCTTCGCGGGGGTAGTATCCCGAGCCTCCGGACCTCGCGCGGCCCTGCGGGCCGTAGCAGATCGCCGGGATGCCGGCGCGGGTGAGGGCCGCCGTGTCGGCATGCCAGCCGTCCCAGGTCACCTCCGCGTCCACGCCGTGGATCTCACGGTGCGCCGCGCGGAGGCTCTGCACCACGGGCTCGTCGGGCGAGACCTCGGCACCGAGTGCGGTCTGGATGATCTGGAGCTCGGTCCCCAGTTCCGGGTCCCGGGTCCGGAGCTCGGCGAGGACGCGCTTGAGCTCCTCGACGACGTCAGCATGGGACTGACCCGGCATCGTATCGACTTCCACATAGAGCCGGCAGATCGGGGCGAGCTTGGTCGGACGGAACGGCAGGCCGCCCTCGATGGCGATGATGGACACGTTGGTCGCCTCCGCGCCCTTGTAGCGTGTGGCGGCCACGTACTTGGGCGCCCACTCCTTGATCGCCGCGATGACGGGGAGCATCTTCTCGATCGCATCGACGGCCGGCCTGGGGCGGATCGTCTCACCGCCGCGCCGGTACGTGGCCCCCGGGTTGCCGCGCGTCGCGATCTCGGCGTAGACGTAGCCGCCGGACACGACCGAGATCCGATTGGCCGTGGGCTCGGGAATGATCGCCATGTCCGCGGTGATGCCGTTCGTGACCATGAACCGGGCCCCGACCCCGCAGCCCCGGTAGCGACGGCCCTGGAAGCGGCTCACCTGCGCGTGGCTTGTCTCGCCGACCACGCCCGCGAGCATCACGTCGCCCCGGAGGCGCGCCCGGGCGCGGGCAAGCGCCTCGACGGCTACGACTGCACTCGCCAGACCGCTCTTCATGTTGTAGGCCCCCATCCCGTAGATCCAGTCGCCGTCGACGGAGGCCCTGGGCTGATAGGCTGGCCCGAGGTCACGGATTCCCTCCTCGTCACCGCCGAAGGTCGTATCGAGATGGCCGCAGTACATCACCGTCGGTCCGCCGCCCGTGCCCTCGAGCACGCCGAAGACGTTGAAGCGCTCGGGCTCCACCTCCTGGAGCCAGGTGCGGAGCCCGGCGGCGCGGAAGCGGTCGGCCAGGTACTCCGCGACCGCGCGCTCGCCACCCATCGGGCTCGGAATATTGATCAGGTCGACGGTGAGGTCGCGGAGGGCCTTGTCGTCGACCTGCGCCAGTACGTCTTCCCGCAGTCCCATAGAATGCTCCTCTCTGTGTGCGCCGCGCGGCTCGAAGCCGCTGTGTCCGCTATGGCTCTCCCCACAGGACGCGCGGCGGCACGGACACCGGCTCCCGGGTGGCGCGCCGGTAGATTTCCGCGAAGTGGGGCTCCAGCTCCTTCGAGCGGCGCCAGCCGGCCTCGCCCGCCACCCGGGCCCGCTCGGCGGCCTCGCGGATGGCCGTGAGCAGCTTCGGCTCGTCGACGGTCCGGATCGTCCCCTCCTCCATGACGATCCGACCGCCCACCACGACGGTGCGGACCGAGGCGCCACGCTCCGCGTAGACGACCTGGCGCACGAGATCGTGCCGGGGGGCGAAGGGGACGGCGGTGAGGTCCAGCAGCACGAGATCGGCCAGGCGACCCGGCTCGATGGTCCCGAGGTCGCGATCGAGCCCCAGGGCAGCGAGGCCGCCTCGGGTCGCCATCCGGAGCACCTCGCTCGCGGTGAGCCACTCCTCGTATCGGGGCGAGGTGATCTTGGAGGTGAGGGCCGCCAGCCGCATCTCCTCGAACAGGTTCTGGCAGTCGTTACTCCCCATGCCATCGGTCCCGAGGCCGACCGGAACCCTCGCCTGAAGCATGGCACGGACGGGCGCGATCCCGCTTCCGAGCTTCAGGTTGCTCGACGGGTTGTGCCAGACGGTCGAGCCACCCGCGGCGATCCGGCTGATGTCCTCGGCATCCACCCAGACCGCGTGGACCAGCGCCGTGTTCTGGCAAAGGAGCCCGAGCTGGTCGAGGTACGCGACCGCCGACTTTCCGTAGAAGAGGTGGTCCGTCACGACCTGCAACCGGGTCTCGAGGACGTGGATCACGAGCGGCGCGCCCGAATCCCGCTGGAGATCGCGCAGTGCCTCGAGCAGCTCGCGGCTACACCGCTGGGGGGCCGATGGGGAGAGCGCGAGGCGCACCCGCCCGGGCCCGCTCCACCGCTCGAGGCAGCGTCGTGCGAAGCTTACGAGCTCGCCAATCGACGGCCGTGGGCGTTCCATGAACTCCCGCTGGAGCTCTGCGGGAAACACCTCGCGCGCCCAGGGGAGCGTGCGGTGGTACGGTTGGTCGACCGTCGTGGCCGTGACCACGGCGCGCAGGCCCGCGTCCTCGTACGCCCGCATCACCACTTCGACGGCGCCGAGGTCGGTCGCCGGTACGTGGACCACATCGTCCACCGCGAGCGTCACGCCGCTGCGCACCATCTCGAGGCAGCCGAGCATCGTCCGCAGGTACACGTCCTCGGGCGTGCGCGTCGCCGCCTGAAACGGCGGTCGGGCGTAGATCATCCACACGTTGTGGGGCAGGTTGTCGACCCGACCGCGGTTGAAGTTCTCGTGGGAGTGGAGATGGCAGTTGACCAGCCCCGGGAGCACCAGCCGGTTCCGGGCGTCCAGGAGCCGATCGGCCTGGACCTCGGCCGGCGGTTCCCCCTCCCCCACGTGCGCGATGCGCTCCCCGTCCAGGAGGACATAGCCGCGCGGGATGAGCCGGTCTTGCGCATCCAGCGTGAGGAGGGTCCCGTCCCGGATGAGGAGCCGCACCGTGTCAGCCTTTGAGCGCGCCCGCTGTCATCCCTGCCGCGAAGTGCCCGCTGACCGTTGAGTAGATGAGGGCAATGGGGATGGAGCCGAGGACGGCGGCGGCCATCAGCTTGCCCCAGAAGAGCACGTCGCCGGTGGCGAGCTGGCCGACGACGCCGACCGGGACCGTCTTGTAGGCGGGCGCCTGGACGAACGTCAGCGCGTAGATGAACTCATTCCAGGAGAACGTGAACGCGAAGATCGCGGCCGACAGGATCCCCGGCGTCGCCAGCGGCAGGACGATCCGCACGAAGGCGCCCGACCGGGTGCAGCCGTCGGTCATGGCGCACTCCTCGAGTTCCCGGGGAATCGACTTGAAGTAGCCCATCAGGTACCAGCTGCAGAACGGCACCAGGAACGTCGGGTACGTCACGATCAGCGCGAACGGCGTGTTGTAGAGCCCGAGCCATCGGACGACGTAGGCGAGTGGCAGGAACAGGAGCGTCGTCGGCACCAGATACGCCGCGAAGATGATCGTCCCCAGCGTCGTCGCGCCCCGGAAGCGGAGGCGCGCCAGGCTGTATCCCGCGAGGGCACCGATGACGAGCGAGAGCAGCGTCGCCGCCGTGGCGACCATCAGGCTGTTCTTCACCCACGTCACGAAGGGGAGCCGCGTGAAGAGCTCACGGTAGTGCTCCAAAGTGGCGCTCTTGACCCAGAGGGGCGGCTGCCGCACGTCGTAGAGCTCGGCGTCCGGCTTGAGCGATGTCGCGATCATCCACCAGAACGGGAACAGAGTGAACAGCATGAGCAGGAGCAGGGGAATCCAGAGCAGGACCGCTCGTTTCATGCCTGCCGGCCGTCGGGAGCGCGTCATGGCTAGACCTGGTACCGACGCAGGAAGTGGAGCTGGAGGAAGATGACGACGAGCAGGAGCGGGAACATGAATGACGAGACCGCGAGGCCCTCGCCCACCTTGCCGCCGAAGATGGCGGTCTGGTAGGCCAGCGTCGCCAGGAGGTGGGTGCTGTTGGCCGGCCCGCCGCGAGTCACGATGTACACGATCGTGAAGTCGCTGAAGGTCCAGATGACGGAGAAGAGCGTGGCCACCGCCATGATGGGCTTGAGCCCCGGCAGCGTGACGTGCCAGAAGCGGCCCCCGGCACCGGCGCCGTCCGCCTCGGCCGCCTCGTAGAGGTCGCCCGGGATCGACTGCATCCCCGCGAGGAACGAGACCGCGAAGAACGAGACTCCGCGCCAGACGTTGACCAAGATCACGGCGACCATCGCCAGCACCGAGTCGCTGAGGAACGGGATGGGCTCGCGCCGGAGGCCGAGGTCCATCGCCAGCCGGCTGATGACCCCGAAGATGTCGTCGTAGATCCAGAGCCAGGCGAGCGCGCTGAGCGAGGTGGGTACGATCCACGGCAGGAGGAAGACCCCGCGCGCGAGGTTGCGCCCTCGGAACGCCTGATCGAGCACGAGCGCGGCGGCCATCCCGATCACGAGCTTGATCGCCACCGAGCAGGCCGTGAAGACCACCGTGTTCCGGAGCGTCTTCTGGAAGATCGGCCCGGAGAGGAGGTAGACGAAGTTGTCGAGGCCGACGAAGACGCCGGCGGCGCCCGCGGTCCGGCTCGTGAGGCTCCAGTAGAGGGCGAGCAGGAATGGGTAGGCGATCAGCGTGCCGAGCAGGAGGAGGGCGGGCGTGACCCAGAGGTAGCCGAGCACCGCGTCGCGCCCGAGGAACCGCCGCGAGACATCCATACGGTCGAGCGTGGCCGCCCGCGCGAGCGAAAACGCCGTGCCCCGCCGCTCCACCCCCCCGGTCCTGCCCGCGCGCGTCGGCTCGGGACTACCGCTGACCGTAGATCCGCCGCATCTCGGCCACGGCCTGGTCGATCGCCTGCGGGATCGGCATCCCCTTGACCACGTTCTGCGCCATGTCGACCAGCACGAACTTCGCGTGCACTTCGGCCGACTCCCGGGTCGGCGGTCCCGGCCAGCCGGGGAGGCGCCCGTACTGAATGACCTCAGGCACGAGGCGGAGCTTCGGTTCGCGGCTCCGCTCGAGCCTCATCACGCCCAGGAGTGCGCTTCCGCCCGCCCCTTCCGTCTTCTCCAGCCAGCGCGCGATCTGCGGGCCGTCGGTGACGTAGCGGACGAGATCCTTGGCGAGCGCCTGATGCTTCGAGTACTGGAAGACCGCGAGCGAGGTCGGCCAAAACGGAATCGCCCGGCCGGCTGGGCCGCGCGGAATCGCCGCGTGGTTGATGTGCGGGAAGATGGCCGGCGCCTGGCGCTTGGCCGCGTACCAAATGGTCCCCGCGTTGATCGTCATCCCGAGCTGGCCGCCGAGGAACGCGCGGTTGTTGGAGGCGTTGTCCCACCCCACCACGCCGGGCGGCCACACCTCGTCGTAGGCCCGCTTGACGAACTCAAGGGCCTTCACGGTCTCGGGCGACTTGAGGGCGATGGTCTTGCCGTCCTTCTCGACCTCCTTGGCGCCGTGGGCCCAGAGGATCGAGTAGACGGTCGTGATGCAGTCCACAGGGCAGTGGCCGAGGGCCTCGCCCCACGGCACGCCCTTGGCCTTGAGCTTCTTGCCGGCGCGGAGCGCATCCTCCCAGGTGTCGGGCACCGGCTCACCGATCTCCTTGAGGACGTCCTCCCGGTACGTCAGCACCTGCGGCGTCGCATACAGCGGCACGGCCCGCCAGCGCCCCCGGACCATCGCCGCGTCCTTGGCGATCTGGGCGATGGGCCCGTAGCTCGCCTCCAGCGCGGCGACCATGTCGGTGACGTCCACCAGCCTGTCGGCGTAAAGATGGGCGTGCAGGCTCGCGATCTGGATGATGTCCGGTCCTGCCCCGGCCTCGGCCGCGGTGGTGAACTTCGGGACCAGGTCGCCCTCGGAAACGAACTCGACCTCCGCCACGACACCCTTCTGCTTGGCCCATTCGGCCACCATCTCCTTGAACAGGTCGTTGGCCGGCGGGATAAACCACGCGCTGACGGTAATGCCGATCCGCGGCTGCTGGGCCGCGCCGGGCGCCGCGAGGGCCACGATGGCCAGCAACAGGACCACGATCGGTACGCTTCGCACCCAGAGCGTTCGCATGACTGTCCCCCTCCGTGGCCGATTCCCTGCCAGGTCAGTTACTCACACCCGCGCGAACTCATGGAGGAACGTGACCACAAATTTCTCGTACAGCCGTAGCCCCTCGACAGTGAAGTACTCGTTGGCCATGTGCTCACGGCCCATCCGCCCCAGGCCGCAGCCGATGGCCGGCAGGTTGAGCGGCGGGTCGCTGAAGACCGCCATCGGGATGCCCGCATAGTAGATCGGCCAGCAGACGGTCTTCACCCCGTGGAACTCCGCCGCCCGGATTGCCGCCTGCGCGATGTCGGCCCGAAGGGAGGTCTTGGAGGGGTTGTAGCAGCCCTGAATCTTGATCTCAACCTCGGGAACTCCGTGGCGATCGAAATGCTTCCTGAGCTTCGCCAGGATCTCGTCCCGGGCTTTCCGCGTTTGAACTTGTAGATCCCCAGCTCCCGCCTGGCCTGCTCTTCGTCGAAGGTGGCCTTGAGCTGCTCGAGGAGCTGCCGGTCCTCGGCGTCCGGGGGGCGCACGTTGTCGTAGAACCCCTCCACGAGGATGTTACCGTCCTGGTCCTTCAGCGTGGCCAGGGCCTGCGCGAGACGCCACGCCGGCGAGTCCACCCAGAGGTCTTGCGAGGCGAAGAGGGACCGCTTGGCAGGCCCCCCCATTCGCCGCCACGAATCTCGAGCTCGCCGAAGGCGATGCCGCGGTTGCCGAGATAGAGAACCTGATCCCCCTTGGCGTTCTGGGACGGGTTCAAGTAGTAGGCCGCGTCGGCCTGCTTGAGCTCGTCGAGAAAGCGCTGGCGAAACGGCCCGACGAAGTTCATGCTCCCGAGCTCTTCTTCGCCGTCAAAGGCGAAGATGATGTTGACCGGGACATCGCAACGGACAGCGAGCATCGACCGGAGAGCATTGACGAAGCCCATGACAGGCCCCTTTTGATTGCGGGCGCCTCGGGCGACGATGCAAGACCGCCACCTGAGTGCGGATGCCGATCTTCTGGAGCTAGCCAGCGATGGCCTCGGCCACCTCCTTGTCCTTGAGGTAACGGCCGCTGGGTGTGTTTAAGGTGAGCGAGAGCCCCTGGGCGTACCCGGCTTCGGCGAGGAGACGCCTGGCACGCTCCGGATCGTACGGGTAGGCCTTGACCTCTGGGTCGTAGCCCAACATGACCGGGGTCAGCGGGCCTCCGATCGCAAAGCCGTTACCCTCCAGGACGCTCTTGATGAGCGCCTCCTTGTCGACGCCGTAGTTGATGGCTTGCCTAACCCGGCGATCCTTCAGCGGGCCCTCTTTGCATGTGGGGATCCAGCGTGCTCGGGTCGCCTCCCTGGGCGATGACGATCTGCCCTTCGGGGGCGGCGTGCGCCGGAAGCACGGCGACCGGAGCGAGCAGCGCCGTGAGGACCAGCAAGCTCGTTAGATGAGCGCCGTGACAGGTTCCCTGTCTCATTGGGCTCCTCCGCGTGGGTGGTGTCAGAGCACCCCTCCCAAGGTGTGGCGCAGGAAGTGTACTGACTGATAAAAAGCCTGTCAAGGCGATGTCCTGGTTCAGGGCCGTGAAACTGTCAACGCAAGCAGATGCGTGGCTTAGCCTCACGCCAGCACCGGCTCCGGTACGGGCAGTCCTGGCAGTGCCAGCCGCAAGAGATAAAGCACCGAGCGCTGCGGGATGAGATGGGCCGCGATGGCGCGCCAGGCTCAGAATAGATTAGAAGTCCCATGCTCTGTCCGGCTGAGCTACAGGCGCGCGCCTGTAGTGTCGCACGGTTACCAGACGCTCGACAACCGCCGGGACCCCTGATGTGCCCGAAAACGTGCGCCTGACTTGGCGGGCTAGCTCCGGATGGCTCGGCCCCCTCGGCCCTTCGCCGTGCGAGCCCTGGCCTTTCGGACGCGCCGCTCGCGGCTCATCGTGTCGGGCAGGGGGAACGTCATCGTGCGCTTCACGACCTCGAGGACACTCGAGGTCGAAGTCCGCACGATGCCCGGAATGCCCGAGAGACGCCGCGTGATGAAGTCGAGCAGCTCGTCGTTGGATCGAAACACCGCCGCCGCCAGCACGTCGTAGCCTCCCGTCGTGATCCCGACGAAGTAAACCTCCGGTGCCGCCGCCAGCCGCTGCGCCACGGGGCGAATTTTTCTCAGCTCCGCCTGGACCTCGATGATCGCCCAAATCTGATACCCCAGCTGGAGGGGGTTCGTCAGGGCGGCGAATTCGACGATCCCGCGCCGGACCAGGCGGTTGAGGCGGTGGCGGACCGTGGACTCCGGGATACCGAGTTGGCCGGCGATGCTGGCCGCCGAGCGCCGCGCATCGCGGTGCAGGCAATGGATGATGCCCACGTCAACGGGGGCGAGCCTGATCGTGTCCATGCGCTAGACTTTGGCTGAATTCGCAATAATTCTAAAACATTTTTGCTGTAACAGCAAAAATCATTGACTTTTCTGGCTGACTATGGCAACTATCAACCATTGCCTCGCGGGCCAGCGAAGGACGCACCTCGCGCTAAACCGCGCCCCCTCTCGCCGGGAGCCCGAGGGCGGACCTCCGTCCTCGGACGCCGCGTGAACGCCTTAGACCGGTCCGGTGGCGCCTCTCAAGGAGGGCAGGGACAGAGGCGATGACACCCGAAGCTGAACTTTCCCAGCCCGTACCCCGGCGGGCGCGGCCGTCCGCCTGGCGCCGCCTCGCCTCGGGCGTGGCGGTGCTGGTCCTCGCTTCGGGGGTCGGCTACGGAGCCTGGCTCTGGCAGTACTGGCAGACGCACGTCTCCACGGACGACGCGTTCGTCGAGGCTCGGATCGCCCCCGTCAGTGCCAAGGTCCGCGGAATCGTGCGCGAGGTACTCGTGGCGGATAACGCGGCGGTGCGAGCGGGGGACGTCCTCGTTCGGCTGGATCCGCCAGACTACGAGGTCCAGGTCGAGCAGGCGCGCGCCGCGGTGCTCATCGCGGAGGGCGAAGAAAAGAAGGCCCGCGCAGGTGTTCGGCTGACCGACGAATCCACGGACAGCCTTGTCCGGCAGGCGGAGGCGGCGCTCCAGGCCTCCCATCTGGAGGTGGAGGTGGGGGCGAGCGCCCTGGAAGAGCGGCGCGGGGGGCTGCGAGCGCGGCAAGCGACAGTAGCCGCCGCAGGGGCCGCGGTGGCCGGCGCGAGCGCGGGCTTCGAAAAGGCGCGGCTCGACCGGGAGCGGATGGAGAAGCTCGCGCGCGAGGGTCTCGTCGCGCAGCAGGAATTCGACCACGCCGATGCCGCGTTCAAGTCGGCGCAGGCGACGCTGGAGTCCACCCGGAAGCAGCTCGAGCAGGCCGAGGCGGAGGCCCACCGCGCCGAGGCGGAGGTCCGGAGCCAGCTGGCGGCCGTGGAGCGGGCGCGCCAGCTCGTGGAGGAGCGGCGGGCGCACCTCGCCAACGCGCGAAGTCGGCGCCGCGAGGTCGCGCTTCAGCACGCCGAGGCGGAGGCCGCCCGGGGCCGGCTCGCCCGGGCGCGGGCCGGCCTCCACGAGGCCGAGCTGCGCCTCGCGGACACGGTGATCCGGGCGCCGGCCGACGGCCGGGTGACGAAGAAGACGGTGGAGGTGGGCCAGGTCGTTCAGCCCGGGCAGCTCTTGATGGCGATCGTCAGCCGCGAGGACGTCTGGATCATCGCCAACTACAAGGAGACCCAGCTCACCCACGTGAGACCCGACCAGCCGGCCACGGTCACCGTCGATAGCTACCCGGGGCTCGTGTTGAAGGCGCGCGTGGACTCCATCCAGACCGGGACCGGCACGCGTTTCTCCCTCCTCCCGCCGGAGAACGCCTCAGGCAACTTCGTCAAGGTCGTCCAGCGGATCCCGGTCAAGCTCGTGCTGGAGCCGGCCCAGACCGACGGGCGCCTCCTGGTGCCCGGGATGTCCGCCGTCCCTACGATCAAGATCCGGTGAGGCCGGAGGCCGGCTCGGCCAACAAGTGGATCGTCGCCACCGCGGCGATGTTCGCCACGTCCCTGGAGATCCTCGACGTGTCGATCGCCAACGTGGCCCTCAACCACATCCGCGGCTCGCTCTCTGCGGGCGTGGACGAGGTGACCTGGATCCTCACCGCCTACCTGATCGCGAACGCGATCGTCATCCCCATCACCGGATGGCTGATGGACGTGCTCGGACG
>JACQWB010000073.1 GCA_016209385.1 Candidatus Rokuibacteriota bacterium | reverse complement strand
TGCAGGTCCGTGTACATGCCCGTGGTGATCGCTGCGGACGAGCCAGCCTGCGACCCCCTCATCAACCTCCACGGCCAGTCGGCGACGACCCACTTCGCCGCGCCCCTGATCATCGTCAACGGGCCGGTCCGCCGGGCCATCGGCCTGAACTGCGGCGCCGGCGTCTTCGGTCCCGGCTTCCGCGCCAACGCCACGATCGGCCGGGCGCTGCGGCTCATCATGATCAACCTGGGGGGCGTGAGGCCCGGCGAGATCTCCATGTCCACCTTCGGCCATCCCGGCCGCTACACCTACTGCATCGGCGAGTACGAGGAGGCCTCGCCCTGGGAGCCGCTCCACGTCGAGCGCGGCCTTTCGCCGACCGAGAGCGCCGTGACGCTCTTCTCGGGCGAAGCCCCCCACGGCATCAACGACCACTCGAGCCGTAGCGCCGCCCAGCTCGTCGCGTCGCTCGGCTGGTCCCTGACCGGCATCTGGAACCACAAGAACTTCCCCGTGTACGGCCACACGCTCCTGGTGGTCGGCCCCGAGCACGCGCGGACCATTGCCGACGAAGGATGGTCCAAGCAGGATGTGAAGCGCTTCCTCTTCGAGACGATCAGGCGGCCCTACCGGGAGCTGGCCGCGGGTCCCGACGGCGCCGAAGGCTCGCGCCTCAGGTTCGACCAGGGCCAACACGCGCCGGACGAGCTGGTGCCCAAGTTCCCCTCACCCGAGGAGATCGTGGTCGTCGTGGCCGGAGGGACCGCCGGCCGATTCTCAGTGGCCATCCCCGGCTGGCTCGGCGGCAAGCACGGCTCCCAGCCGGTCACGAAGCCCATCAGAAATATTCCTTGACTCCGCCCGGCCAATTGGGGTATTGTCCTTTTCGGTACCGGTTCCAAGATAGGCTTCTGATTCTTGCGAAGTGCAGAAAATGACGCCGTGAGGACCAGGTCCTCCGGCGTTTTTGTTTGTCCCCATTTCGGGGGCACCCGGACCATCATGGCCGGGATCACCGGGGCAGAAAGGCCCCAGAAAAAAGAGGACAGCAGCATGGCACAGGGCAGTGTGAAGTGGTTCAACGACGCGAAGGGCTTCGGCTTCATCCAGGTGGAGGGTGGCGAGGACGTCTTCGTTCATTACAGCGCCATCCAGGGCCAGGGCTTCAAGAGCCTGAGCGAGGGTGATCGCGTCGAGTTCGAGGTGACCAAGGGGCCCAAGGGCCTCCAGGCCGCCAACGTCCGGAAGGTCTGAGCACCAGGTGGAAGCCGGGCCCGGTGAATCCGGGCCCGGTCGCTTTCCCCGCCTCAAATCTCCCTTGACAAGCTCCATAAAACCGTTGTAGTTTTTTCCCGATTTTGAAGACGCAGCCCGGGTGGTTTGAGCAGTTCGTGCAGCTGAGTCGCTCGGTTTGAGGGTCGACGCCGTGAGGACCGAGGTCCCGCGGCGTTTTTTTATGCCCCGCTAACGGGGCACCTCAGGCCATGGGGGCCGGAGGCATCAGCCGGGCGGTAACGCCCCAGGAGAAAGAGGAAGAGGAGCATGCCACAGGGAACAGTGAAGTGGTTCAACGACGCCAAGGGCTACGGCTTCATCCAGGTGGAGGGCGGCGAGGACGTCTTCGTCCATTACAGCGCCATCCAGGCCTCGGGCTTTAAGAGCCTCAGCGAGGGTGACCGCGTCGAGTTCGAGGTGACCAAGGGGCCCAAGGGCCTTCAGGCCGCCAACGTCCGGAAGGTCTGAGCGCGTCGGGGATCCACGACGGCCCGCCGGGGCAGCCCGGCGGGCCGTTTCATTTTTGTCTCTCCACTTCCGCCCGGGGAGAGGACGAGGGTCAGGAGGCCTACTCTTCCCTCTCCCCACCTGGGGAGCAGGCCAGGGTGAAGGGTGTTCAGAAAAAATGAGCCCCGACGGTACTTGCGGCGTCGGAGAAGCCGAGCCGCCCCGCTGGTGAACGGCGGGACCGTCGGGGCCGGTGGTGCCTGAGCCCTCCCAGGCGGCCACCTGGGTACTCCGGTGGGCCTACCTCAGGAGGCGACCACCTCACAGATCACCGTAGGTTTACACACGGCTGGACCACCTCCTTTCTCGGCGAGCCCCACCACGCGGGCCCAGTTCCCACTGACCCCCAACCGGCCGCCGACTGCCAGCCCGGGGCTTGGCCGCGTCGCCCCCGACGGGATTGCCGGGACGGGACGCCACGGGAGCCTGTGTAAGCTCCGGCCGACTTTCTTGGATCGTAACTCGATTCGCGGGGCGACAAAAGCAAAATTTTCTGGCGCGCTCATTCCACCGTGATCATCCCGCGGTTCTTCTCCCAGAGCCCCTTTCCGATCCCCTGGATTTTCCGGATGTCCTCCGGCCTCTTGAACGGTCCGTTCGCCTTCCGGTACTCGATGATCTTCTCAGCCACGGCCGGCCCGATCCCGTCGAGCTTCATCAGCTCGGCCTTGGACGCGGTGTTGATGTTGACCTTGGCATCCGAGACCGCCTTCTCCCCTTGCGGCGCAGCTGCGAGCACCGGCCACCCGGTTCCAGCCACCGACACGATCACGAATACAAGTAACAGCGCGAGCGATACGCCTCTCTTCATGGGTTCCCTCCTTTTCGGCTTGATCCGATCGCGCGCGCCGCCCGCCGCGGTCGAGAGGCGCGCGAGGGCATTCAAGCCGACACGGAGAGGCCCGTCAATGTCCAATGATCGATACACTGGTTCGTCGCTGCGCTTGCCTCAACCCGGACGCACCCGCCGCCACCGCCTTGACAGCCGCGAGGCGGTCGCATACAGTCACCCCGTGAGACAACCCTCGGAGGGGGGCTCCGCCCCCCTGCCGATACCTCCCCCCACGAAGTTCGGTTGCGCCGGCGAAGCCGGCGCTCGAAACGCGCAGGAGCAGTAGCCGAGCGCAGAACGATGAGCGACGCGCACGCAACGCCCCACATGCACGATTACGAGGCCCACGTGCGGGCCGTTGAAGAGGACCTCGAATACTACCGGGCCAAGCGCCTCGAGCCGCGCATCCTCTTCATGGCTCGGAGGGGAATTGTCACGCTCTATGACATCCTGAAGGCGAAGTCCCGCCTGGAATCCAGACCCAAGCCCTCCCAGGAGCACGTCGAAGGCCCGACGGATATCGAGAGTCGCATCCGGGCCCTCGAGAACGCGTTAGACGATTACGTGAGAGGAACCGCCCTGGTCTCGTCCGACCTGGTCAAAGGTGCCGACGTCGTGATCGAGGACATTCGGAAGGAGCGGGGCGATTATGACGACTTCTTCCGTATCGCCAAGAAGCATCATCGCGGCAGTCTCGAGGAGCGCGTCGAGAAGCTCGAGCGGGATATGGCGGATTACCGAATGCTTCTCCAGGCATTCACGTGCGCGCTCATCGAGACCGGGTTGCTCGACGATGCGGAGCTCCGGAGAAGAACCGAAGCCGTGAACAGGCCCGGCGTCTGGAACGGGGCCAGGATCGTCGCCAGGGCGTGGGTGGATCCGGAGTTCAAGGCCCGGCTGATTGCCAAGGGAAGAGACGCGGTGCGGGAACTCCACATCCCCCCGGGTCGCCTGGGAAAGCTCGGCGTCGTGGAGAACACGGAATCGGTCCACAACGTCGTGGTCTGCACCTTGTGCTCCTGCTACCCCCACGACCTGCTGGGAGATACCCCCTGGTGGTACAAGCACGACAGCTACAAGAAGCGAATCATCGTCGATCCGAGGGGCACACTCAAGGAGATGTTCGGGCTCGAGCTTCCGCCAGGGATGGAAGTCAGCGTGCACGACAGCACCTCGGATGTCCGATACATGGTCTTACCCAGGAGGCCCGCAGGCACCCAAGGAATGAGCGAAGAAGACCTCGCCAGGCTGGTCACGAAGGAGAGCTTGATCGGAACCGGAGAGGTCCTGCCTGCCTCAACGCTCTTGGACGCGCGAGCACCTGAAACACCGCGCACATCCTTCGTCTAGCAAGCGAGCCCAGCCCCTCGGAAGCCTTGAGTTATACACTCAAAGCGGGAGACCGAGTACGAGTCAGGCAAGAAAACCCTGACGGGAATCCTCGGACGCCCACATATGTCAGGGGCAAGCAGGGTGTCATCGTGGCGGTCCACGGCGTCACTGAGAATCCCCTCGACCATCGCGGCCTCTATCCACCTCTCTACACGGTCATGTTCGAGCTGAAAGAGGTATTCGGAAGGCCGGGCAACGAAACGCTCTGCGTGGACATCCACGAGGAATGGCTGGAGCCGGCTTGACGTGTAGAAGGTTCCCCAGGGCCGGTTCTCCCTCCCTGTCGGCCTGATGCGTTCCCATCTCCGCGCCTGCCGCCGCGGCTGAGACCCGCGCGAAGGCGTTTAACCCGACTCGTCACGCTCACAAATATCCAATCCTTCATACGGCCTCGTACAAGAGTCCTCCTGTGATCGCGGGCTGGTTTCCCACCTACTTCGCCTCCTAGTCAACGCCTACAAGTTCTCCCGTTGAGATCACAAATCTCCGATCTCAAAGCCTGCGCCAGAATGGAGCGGTCATGTCACGGGGCGTGAAGGCAGCTCTTCCGCTCTCAACACGCCGCAAATTTTTCCTGGCTCTGATCACGTAAGTTGCTGCTAGGCTCTCCTCGTCTTCGGGCTAGGAGGAGCTGATGCCGCCCCGCTACTTGAACCGGCCGGAGGCGCTCGAGGGCGACGCGGATGTGTCTGTCGAACTTCCCTATGGGATGACAGCAGCTGGCGTCGTGGCGGCCATCAACGATGCCTACGCCTACCTCCATGCACTGAATCGCGCGAGTATCGAGCACGGGTACAACAGGCTTGAGGACCTGATGCAGCCAGCAGGCTTCTCTGGGTTGCTCTCACAACTCTTCGTCCGCTCGCTTGCGCGGGAGTTCGCCTCTCGCACACCAGGGCTCGCGGTTAACCAGTACCCAAACGGCCGGTCAGATCTCGTACCTCGCGCTCTGTACCCGGGCGATGCTGTCCTCCGTGGCCAGGAAGGTCTTGAAGTCAAGGTGAGTCGCGCTGAGTCCGGCTGGCAGGGACACAACCCTGAGACGGGATGGGTCATGATAGTGCAGGTCACCGTAGACGCCAAGACCCAGCCTGTCTACGAGCGCACGCCAACCACGGTGGAGCGCGTTATGATCGCTCGGCTAGATGAGAATGACTGGGCTTTCTCTGGCCGACGGCCTGGAAGCCGGCGGACACCAACAGCCTCTATCAACGCGCTCGGGCGGCAGAAACTTGAGCGAGGTCTAGCTAGGGTCAAGCGCAACGTCCAAAGATCGATACACCGTCAAGAGAGGGTTACGACCTCTCTGCACCCGCCAGGCGCCGAAGGTGGTCCTCCCATTCCACGGGGAGGAGGAGCTGCTTCTTGGTATTGCAGTCCTTACAGGCGGGGACGACGTTGCTGCGGGTGCTCCGGCCGCCGCGGATCAGCGGCACCACATGGTCCATGGTGAGCCGCCGGGCGCCGACCTGACGGCCGCAGTAGTGGCAGACGCCGCCGGAGAGCTTCCGCTTCCACCACTGGCTCTGCCTGAGGGCGCGGGCCTTCACGCGCTCGTGCTTGAGGTCGGCCTCGGTGACCTCGGTGGTGAAGGGCTCGCGTTTCAGGTGCATCAGTGCGCTCGCCCGGCTTCCTTCCTCAACTCCTCCATCACCCAGAAGGCGTGACGCACCGACTTGGCGGCGAGCGTGCCGCCCATCAGGAGGCCGATGTCCAGGGTCTCGGCGATCTCCTGCTCGGTCGCGCCCAAGTCGAGGACCTCCTCGACCCGGTGCTCGATTCAGTCGAAGCAGTTCTGGGAGATCGCCACCGCCAGCGCGGTCAGCTCCTTGTGCTTCTTCGAGAGCGCCCCGTCGGCGAAGACCTTCTGGCCGAGGTCGCGGAAGGCGCCGAAGACCTTCATGGGGGATTTCATGATCTGGCCGTTCAGCCGCCGGCGGTCCTGGTTCTTCTCGTGCAGGTGTCCCATGGCTCCTCCACTAGGTCAATCGGAGCGGGACACCCACGCCTTCGGCGTGGGTACCCGGGCCCCCTCCGAGGCCTCCCCCCGGAATGGCAGTTCGAGCCGAGGGGCTGCCGACGAGCCGCAGGCGAGGAGAGCCACGAGGCGAGGCCCGAGTTGGTTGTGCGGGCAAAGCCCGCGCTCAAAGGGCATTACTCCGACACGCTTCTAGAGCATATCCCGCCGGTTCATCCTGATTGGCCCTCAGCAGGCGAGGCCACGAGCGCCGCGGCCCTGGCCTCGGCCATGCCCCGGATGGCCAGGAGGAGCCGCACCACGCAGTGCTGGACCAGGAGCGTGTCCTGGGTCGCGGGGTCCGCCAACCACTCGCGCGCCCACTGGGGGTTCTCGGCGGCGAAGCCGAGTGTCGGCGAGAGCGCCTGAAGGCGCAGGAGCAGGTCGTCGGGAGGAAGCCCCTGGGCGCGGAGCCGGCTCACCACGGCCGCCCGCACCGCGGCGTTCCAGATGCCGGTGAGGGCCTCGAGGAGCGCCTGGTAGCAGGTCGCGTCGGGTTTGCGCCCGAGGTGCTCGAGGACCGCGGGGAGGAGGGGGTTGATGGCGCGCTCGCCCTCCTCATCCACTACGACGAGGGGCCTCAGCAGCGGGTCGTTCTCGGGGCGCGCCATCGCTTCGACGAGCTCCACCAGCTGGCTGACGGCGACGGGCGGGAGCTGAGCGAGCCGCTCGAGGAGCGGGACGTCAGAGGGCATCAGGGGTCAGGCGCGGCCGAGGGCCAGGGGCTGCCCGTTCAGCAGCGCAGTGGTCGTCACCGCGACGGGCTTCTGAAGGGCCTGCATGACGAAGCACCCGCGCTCGGCGTTCCTCAGGACGCGCGCCACGCGCTCGGGGGAGTCGGGCGACTCCACCTCCAGGGCGGTTTCCGCGCCGACCATGTTGGCCTCGACCGTGTCGTTGAGCACGGAGCCGTCCACCCGATAGCGCGCCACCACCCGCATCCTGACGTTGTTGATCTTGACCTTAAGCATGTGCCCGTACCGGGCCACCTGGGTCATCAGTCAGAAGGCGATCGCGGCGCTGAAGTACATGAGCGGCGTCGGCGCCGACCCGAGGCCGCCGAGCGAGGACCCCTCATCCGAGACGAAGGTCATGTGCCCCTGGCCGCTCCGGCTCACCGTCGCCACCTTCAGGTAGGGCGTGACCGACGAGACATCGGCCTCGAAGACGATCTCGCGGGTCGTGATGGTCGGATCGAGTCCCTCTGGTGCCTTGGCGGTGGTCATGCTTGCCTCCTCGAAGCGTGTCGGAGTAACACCTTCGAGCGCGGGCTTCGCCCGCGCAACCGATTCCTGGGGGAGGCCTCGGAGGGGGCCCGGGTACCCACGCCGAAGGCGTGGGTGTCCCCCTCCGATTGTCCTCGATTGGCCCGAGCTCGCAGGGGTGCCGCTCCGGCGCCCCATTATCTCACACGCGAGGTGGGGGCTGGCTCGCGGGCCGCGGCGAGGTCGCGGGCGCGGCCGGTGGGGACGAGGAACGCTGAGGCCAGCGCCACGAGGGCGACGACGAGCCCCACGACGAAGACGTCGTGGAGCGCTCGCGCGAGGGCCAGGCGCACCGAAGCCAGGATGGCCGTGTCGAGCAGCCCGCGGGTGAGGGGGCTGACGATCAGGTCGGGCTGGCTCACCAGCTCCTTCACCTGGGCGCCGAGGGTCACCCCGGCCGCGGTCGTGACGCGCGCGAGCTCGGTCTGGAGCCTGTGGCCCATCACCGCGCCCATGACCGCGATCCCCACCGCGCCGCCGATCACGCGGAAGAACTGGGTCATGGAGGTGGCCGCGCCCAGGTGGGCTCGCGGCACGGCGTTCTGGACGGCGATGAGCATGGGGACCATGATCAGGCCCATCCCGAAGCCGCCGAGGAGCACGTCGCGGATGGCGAGGGTCACGGTGAGGGTCTGGTCCCAGCCCGTGAGGCGGAGAAAGGCGAGGGTGAGGCTCACCATGCCCGCGACCACGACCACGCGATACCCCACGCGCAGGACGAGGCGGGCGCTCAGGATCGAGCAGGCGACCCAGCCGAGGACGAAGGGCATCAGGACCACGCCGGCCTGGGTGGCGGTGGTCCCGACGACGGCCTGGACGTAGAGGGGGATGTAGGTGATCGCGCCGAACATGGCCATTCCCGCCAGGAAGCCGGTGGCGGCGGCGGCGCGGACCATCGGGCTCGCGAAGAGGTCGAGCGGGACCATGGGCGTCTCGGTCCGGCGCTCGACAAAAATGAACACAGGCAAGAGCGCAGCGGCGAGCACCAGCATCCCCAGAACGAACGGGTTGAGCCACGAGGCGACACGCCCCGCTTCGACAAGCCCAAGGAGAAGCGCCGAGATCGCGACGGTGAAGACTGCCGCGCCGCGAAAGTCGATGGAGACCCGCCGGGTAGGACGCGGCGCTTGAGCCAGGCCCCAGCCCACGGCGAGGGCGGCGAGGGCACCGAAGGGGAGGTTGATGTAGAAAACCCAGCGCCAGGAGACATGATCGGCGAGGAGCCCGCCGAGGAGCGGCCCGACCAGCGACGCCACGGCCCACACCCCGGAGAAGTAGCCCTGCATCTTCGCGCGCTCCTCGAGCTCGTAGATGTCGCCGACCACGGTCATGCCGAGGGTGATCAGCGAGCCGGCGCCGAGCCCCTGGAGCGCGCGGAAAAAGACGAGCTGGGCCATGCTCTGGGAGAGCCCAGAGAGTGCCGAGCCCAGGAGGAAGATACCGATCCCGACGAGATACGTCGTCCGCCGGCCGAGGAGATCGGAGAAGCGCCCCCAGATCGGCATGGTCACCGTGGAGGCGAGGAGGAAGGCGGTGAAGACCCAGGAGTAGATCTTGAGGCCGCCCAGGCTCGCCACGATCGTCGGCATGGCGGTCGCCACCACCGTGGACTCCATCGCGGCCAGGAAGATGGTGAGCATGACTCCGGCCACGACGATCGCGCGGCGGGCCCGCTCGGTCATTTACGTTGTTCGTTGCAGGCGGCGCAGCGGCAGAGGGCCCGGAGCGCGGCGTAGGGGTAGAGGCTCTCGTGGCCGTCGGACCAGAGGACGCGGAGACCGTCGGGCTGGCGCTTCACCTCGCTCGGCCAGGCCATCTCGGGGGTGAGCTGGGGGAGCGCAGCGCAGCTCCCGCAGGGGCAGTCGCGCCGCAGGCGCTCGAAGGGGTAGATACTCCCGTGCTTGTCGGCCCAGGTGGCGCCCAGGGCGTAGCGGCCGACCAGGTGGACCTCCGAGAGATCGTTCGGGCTCGGCTGGCCGAAGATCGGGAGCGTGAGCTTGCTCACGTCCCACCCCCAGACCGCTCCTGGGCCAGGCGAAGCCCGGCCAGGAGGTAGTGGACGGCGAGATTCTGGTGCTCGCCCCACTGGCCAGCTCGACGGCGGATCGCCCTCTCGCTCAGGGGCCGGCCGCGGTTGTAGAAGTGGGCGAAGCCTTTCCTGACGCCCAGATCCCCGGCCGGGCACACGTCGCCTCGTCCCAGGGCGCGGCAGAGGAACCACTCGGCGGTCCAGCGGCCGAAGCCGCGGACCTGGGTCAGCGCCGCGATGACCTCCTCGTTGGGGAGCCTCCCCAGGTGGTCGAAGTCGAGCGCGCCGCTCGAGGTCAGGCGGGCCAAGCCGATGATGTACTCAGCCTTCCGCGTCGAAAACTGCATCCGTCTGAGTTCGCTGACGCGAGCCTTTGCCACACGCTCGGGACCCGGGAACGAATAGATGACGCCGCCGTTCACGGTGACGCGCTCGCCGAAGCGACGGACCAGCCGGGCCCGCGTCGTGAAGGCGAAGGCCAGGTTCACCTGCTGGGCGCTGATGGCGCCGACCAGCATCTCGAAGGGCGAGGGGGCGAGTGTCGGGCGGAGGCCGTAGAGCGGGGTGATGAGGCCCGAGAGGGCAGGGTCGCCCTTGGCCATCCGGTAGAAGGCTGGAAGGTCGGCATCCAGGAACAAAAGCCGCCGCACCTCGGCGAGAGCGGCCTCGGCCACCCTGGTCGAGCGTGAGCCCGGGAGGCTCAGCGTGAGCTGCACCGCATCGGGCGGGCCCGACCAGCCGAGCTCGTAGCCGTGGAGCTGGCCGTGCACGCGAACGACGCGACGGAAGCGCTCGCCGGCGAGCCGGTTGGCGGGGTCCTCTCCCCAGATGCGGTAGCGGGCCAGCGTCTGCCCGACGTCGAGGGGACCTTCGGCAAGGAGCTGGACTCTCATGCGCCTGGCGCGTCAAGCGACTTCTACGCGCGAGTCCTAAGTCTACCAGAGAGCGTCGGGAGAAAGGAAACCCTGGGCCCGCGAACGGCCAACGCGCGAGGCCGGGGTCAGCGCTTCAGGTGGTAGGGGACGTCGGTCACCACAACGTTCTTCCTGAAGAGGAGCGCCCCCTTGATCAGGAGCGCCGTCTGGTTGTGGAGGAGGTGCTGCCACCAGCGCGCCGGAATGAACTCGGGCAGCACGATCGTCACCATGTGGTTCTGCCCCTGCCCCTGCAGGTGGTCCAGGTAGTCCAGAAACGGCCCGAGCAGCGACCGGTACGGCGAGGTCAGCACCACCAGCGGCACCCCGCACCCCCACTTCACCCACTTCTCCTCGAGCTTGTGTGTCCCGTCCGGGTCCAGCTCCACGTACACGGCCTTCGTGTCGGGCGAGAGGGTCTTGGCGTACTGGAGGGCCTGAACCACGCCCCTGTGCAGGTCGCCGATCAGGACGAGGACCGTGTGACGGATCGGCGGCGGTCCGCCGTAGCCCTCGAGCGAGAGTTGCTCCGCGACCCGGCGGTAGTGGCGGTGGATGACGAAGAACACTGTGATGAAGATCGGGATCAACAGCACGACGATCCAGGCCCCGTGGACGAACTTGGTCATCGCGATAACCACCATCACGAGCCCGGTGGTCGCCGCCCCGACGCCGTTGATCGTCGCCCGCCACCACCAGCCTGGAGGCTTCTGCCTGAGCCAGCGGCGGACCATGCTGGCCTGCGAGAGGGTGAACGAGGTGAACACGCCGACCGCGTAGAGCGGGATCAAGGCGTGGGTACTGCCGCCGAAGATCACGATCAGCACGATCGCCGCAGTTCCCAGGATGAGGATCCCGTTCGAGAAGACGAGACGGTCGCCGCGGTTGCCGAACTGGCGGGGCAGGAAACCGTCCCGGGCCATGAAGAAGGAGAGGCGCGGAAAATCGGCGAACGAGGTGTTGGCCGCAAAGATCAGGATGAGCGTGGAGACGACCTGGACGTAGTAGTAGAGGGGCCCTCCCCCGAACACCTGCCAGGCGAGCTGGGAGACGACCGTTTCCTCCTCGCGGGGGAGAACCCCGTAGAGCGAGGCGAGGAGGGTCGTGCCGACGAAGAGCGTGATCGAAGTCGCGCCCAGCCAGGCCAGCGTGGTCCGAGCATTTTTGACCTCGGGAGGCTTGAAGGCGGTGACGCCGTCGGATATGGCCTCGATTCCCGTCAGGGCCACGGCCCCCGAGGCGAACGCTCGCAGGACGAGAAACACGCCCAGCGACGAAACCGGCTCCGTCGGGGGAGCGGGCGAAGGCGCCTCGGGGGCGCCCAGCCACACATATCGCAGAAAGCCCGCGCCGAGCAGTCCCAGGAAGCCGGCGATGAAAAGGTAGGTTGGCAGCGCAAACATACGCCCGGATTCCCTGACACCCCTGAGGTTGGCCACCGCGATGCCGACGACGAGGAGCACGCAGATGAGCACGCGCTCCGGATACAGGGCCGGAAACGCCGAGGTGATGGCAGCCACGCCGGCGGAAACGCTCACCGCCACGGTCAGCGTGTAGTCGATAAGAAGGGCCGCGCCCGCCGTGAGCCCGGCGAAGGTCCCCAGGTTATCCTTGGCCACGATATAGGCGCTGGCTCCCTGGGGATAGGCGGGGATCGTCTGGCGGTAGGAGTTGACCACAATCGCGATCACGACAGCGATGACGAAGCCGATGGGGACCGAGTAGGCGAGCACCCCGGTGCCGGCGAGGATCAGGACCAGCAGAATTTCTTCGGTAGCGTACGCGACGGAGGAGAGGGGGTCTGAGCCGAGCACTGCCAGCCCGGTGACCTTGGTGAGGCGCTCGTGCCGGGCCTGGGCGGTCGGGAACGGGCTGCCGACGAAGATGCGCTTGAGCGAATAGAGGCGCATGGGAATATGCCCGCGGCTCTGGGCCGCGGGCTGACCTCATAGCCTAGGGAAGCGCCAAGGGGCTGTCAACGGCATCTATCCGTCGGGCAAGCCCCATTGACTCGTAAACCATCGAAAATGGGCCCTATTGTCCAGAAAATACCTATGTGAGACTCAAATATCCCGTATATGAGTCCAACTAATCCCACTATCGAGAAGAGTCTGACTCTTGCCTGAAAGCATCGGGATTTATTGAGTATTTTGCCATCAATCGGTGGAAGTTCCGACGGGTCATCCCGGCCTTTTTTGCCGCCAGAGTCACGTTCCCCCTGGTGCCCGCCAGGAGTTCCAGGAGCGCCTGCTTCTGGAACTGGGTGATCATCTTCTCCTTGGCCTTCATGAACCCTTCGGCAGAAGCTAAGCGGATCGTCGCCTCCTGCACGTACAGGGGGAGGTGACCGGGCTCGATCTGGCGTGAGGAGGTCAGCACGACCGCCCGCTCGATGACGTTTTCGAGCTCGCGGAGGTTGCCGGGCCAGGGGTAGCGCTTGAAGAGATCGAGCGCCTCGGCGGCGATCCGGTCCACCTTCTTGTTGATCTTGGCCTCGGCCCTCTGGAGAAAGTGATAGGCGAAGACGGGAATGTCCTCGACCCGCTCCCGGAGCGGAGGGAGCGTGATCGTGAACGTGTTCAGCAGGTAGAAGAGGTGCTCCCGGAACTCCCCCCGCGCCATCGCCGCCTCCAGGTTCTGGTTGGTCGCGGCGATCACGCGCACGCGGACCTTGCGGGTGATGACCTCACCCACCGCGGTGATCTCGCCAGCCTCGAGGACCCGGAGGAACTTGGTCTGGAGCTCGAGCGGCATGTCGCCGACCTCGTCGAGGAAGACCGTGCCCCCGTCGGCCTTCTCGAAGAGCCCCACTTTGTCGGTGGCCGCCCCGATGAAGGCGCCCCGCTTGTGGCCGAAGAGCTCGGACTCCATGAGGGCCGGCGTGAGCGCCGTGCAGTTGACGGTGATCAGCGGCTTGTCCCGAAGGTGCGAGTGCTTGTGGATGGCGCGGGCGACCAGCTCCTTGCCGGTCCCCGACTCGCCCCGAAGCAGCACCGTGGTCGGCGTCGGAGCGACCCGCGCGACGAGTTCGGCCACCTCGCGCATCTTCGGGTTCTGGCCGACGATCAGTTCGCCCTCGGCCTGGGTCTGGAGCTCCCGGAGCATGAGCGCATAACGATCCTCCAGCTCCTCCGTGCGCTTGCGTTCCTCCAGGAGGTCCCACATGAACTTGGCGCTCACGCCGCCCATCACCTCCGCCGTCGGCGGCTTCAGGCGCTGGATCGTCCGGTGGACCTCCGGGTTGCCGGTGACGTCGATGATCAGGTCCGCGTTCGGATCGGTGACGAGCTGGCGGAAATCGGTGGTGACGGTGATGTTCAGGCGGCGGGCCAACTCGATTCCCGGGGCCCAGGGGTTCACGTCGGCCACGCCGAGGATCGACACGGTGGCGTCGCCCATGAACATCTCGAGAAGGGCGCGCCCGCCCTTGCCGGCGCCGACGATGACGACCCTGGTCATGGCCGGGGCGCCTCAGAACGGCTGGCGGTGGGGGCCGGCGTACTTTTCGAAGCTCGCGTACTCGGGGATGAAGACCACCGGCACCTTCCCGGTCGGTCCGTTCCGCTGCTTCTCCACGAGCACCTCGGCGTAGTTCTCGCCTTCCTCGGCCTGGATCCCGTAGCGGCCGGGCCGGTAGAGGAACATGATCAGGTCGGCATCCTGCTCCAGGGCACCGCTGTTATGACTGACGATCCCGTCCGCCAGCCAGGATGCGGGCCCTGGAACCGTGAGGTCGAAGACCTCCTCTTCGCCCGCCCCCTCGATGGCGACGATCCGGTCCCAGAACAGATCGTTCGTCGCGCGTGCACGAAGCTCCATGTCGTCAAGGATCGCAGCGTATTCCTCCAGGAGCGTCCTGGAAGGGGCGAACCGAAAGTGGGCGCTCCCCCCGTAGGCTGTGGCGCGCAGCGCCGCCATGCGCCGCTGCGAGATCCCCCGCTCGCGCATGAGCGCCTTCACCATGGGCGAGCGGCCGGGAAACGGGGGTTCGGGGAGTTGGCGTGCGATCGCCAGGCGGTCCCGGGCGGAAAGTTCGCTCACCCGCTGCCAGCCACGCGCGCCGAACAGGCGATGGCGCTCGGTCGCCCGAATCGCCCGCCCGCTCGCCAGCCGAACCAAGAAGACCGGCCGGATCCCGACCCGCCAGATCCTCTCGCTCTTCGCCGCCACGATCCTGCCGTCACGCGATATGGCCAGGACCTCGGGCGCCGTACCAACGAGGTCACGGATGGGGATTCGTCGCCCGTCTGCCAGAACGACCAGGGTCTCGCCCGTCACGCACTCCCTCAGATCCGAGAGCTGGGGCTTGTAGTCCTTCTGGGCACGGGCCTCGACGGCCCGCGAGAGCTGGGAGAGCGCCACGACGGGAACCCGGAGCTCCTTGGCCAGCGCCTTCAGCGAGCGCGAGATCTCGGAGATCTCCTGCTGCCGGTTCTCGGCGTTCCGCCCGCGCATGAGCTGGAGGTAGTCCACGATGACGAGGTCGAGGCCGTGCTCGGCCTTCATGCGCCGGGCCTTCGCCCGAGCCTCGAGCGCCGAGAGGGCGGGCTGGTCGTCGATGAAGATGGGCGCCTCGGCCAGGCGCCCCGCGGCGTTCGTGAGCTTCGGCCAGTCGCGCGGCTCCAGGTGGCCGGTCCGGACCTTGTGCGAGTCCACGCGCGCCTCGCCGCAGAGGAGGCGCTGGACAAGCTGCTGCTTGGACATCTCGAGCGAGAAAAACAGGACCGAGCGGCGGAGCTCGATAGCGGCGTGCCGGGCGACGTTCAGGGCGAAGCTCGACTTCCCCATCGACGGCCGGCCCGCGATGATGACGAAGTCCGAGGGCTGGAGCCCCGCGGTCATCTGGTCCAGCGCGTCGAAGCCGGTCGGCAGCCCGGTCACCAGCTCCTTCCGCTCGTACAGCCGCTCGATGTACTCGAAGGTCTCCTGCAGGATCGAGCGCACGGGGATCGCGGAGCCCTGCAGACGCCGCTCGGAGAGCTGGAAGATGAACTGCTCGGCCTGGTCGAGGAGGAGGTCGACGTTGTCGGCCGCCTCGTAGCTCCGGCCGATGACCTCGGTGCAGATGCGGATCAGCTCGCGGAGGAGGGCCTTCTCCCGGACGATGCCCGCGTAGGAGAGGAGGTGGGCGGCCGTCGCCGCCTCCTCCACCATGGTCGCGAGCGCCGCGTCGCCGCCGACCTCCTCCAGCGCGTCCCGCCGGCGGAGCTCCTCGCGGAGGGTCAGGAGGTCCACCGGCTCGGCGCGCTCGAAGAGCGCGATCATGGCGTCGAAGACCTTCCGGTGCCCCTCCTTGTAGAAGTCGGCGGGTCTGAGGATCTCGACCGCCTTGGGGAGGCTGTCCTTCTCGAGGAGGATCGCCCCGAGGACGGCCCGCTCGTTCTCCAGACTGTGGGGAGGGATCTTGGAGGTCAGGAGCTCCGCGAGCGTCGCCACGGCTATGCGCGCGAGACCGTGACCCTGAGCCGAGCGGTGACCTCAGGATGAAGCCTGATGGGGATCGTGTACTCGCCCAGGGCCTTGATCGGCTCCTCGAGCCCCACCCGGCGCTTCTCCACGGCGACGCCGTGCTGGGCGAGGAAGGCGATCAGGTCCTGGACGCCCACCGAGCCGTAGAGGCGTCCTTCCTCTGACGCCTGGAGGGTGAGCGAGAACGTCAGCGTCTCGATGATGCGCGCGCGGTCCTCGGCTTCGGCCTTCGCGTGGACCGCCTTGGCCTCCTGGCGCTTTTGGATCTGCTCGAGGTTCCCCAGATTCGCGGCGCTGGCGACGAGGGCGAGCTTCTGGGGCAGCAGGTAGTTCCGGGCGTAACCGTCCGCGACCTCTCGGACCTCCCCCCGCCGGCCGAGCTTGGGGATGTCGTCCAGCAGGATGACTTTCATGGAAAGGTGTCCCGGGGACTATTCGGAGGCGTACGGCAGGAGCGCCATCGTCCGCGCCCGCTTGATGGCGTGGGTGAGCTGGCGCTGGTGGCGGGCGCAACTCCCCGAGATGCGCCGGGGAATGATCTTGCCGCGCTCGGTCACGAAGGTCCTCAGGCGCCGGACGTCCTTGTAATCGATCAGGCTCACCTTGTCCATGCAGAACTTGCAGACTTTGCGGCGGCCGAAGCGGCGCCGCTTGACTGGCTTGGCGACCGTGGAAATCGGCTGATCCTCCTCGACTCCTGCGTCCCGCCCGCGGGGGCCTCACCGGCGCGGGATCAAGGCGCAACCTCAGAAGGGGACCTCCTCCGTCCCCTCCGCCTGTTCCTCGACGACCTCGGCCTCGGCGGGGCCCGGCCCCTTCGGGCGCCCCATGAACTGCACGCGGTCGGCGACCACCTCCATCACGTTCCGCCGCTGCCCGTCCTTCGTCTCCCAGTCGCGCGTCTGGAGCCGACCCTCCACCAGGATAGGGCTCCCCTTGTCCAGGTACTCCCCGCAGCTCTCGGCCTGCTTCCCCCAGACGACCACCGTGAGGAAACAGGTGTCCTGGCGCTTCTCCCCGGCCTGGGTGGTGTAGTTCCGGTTCACCGCCAGGCGCAGGTCGGCCACCGGCGTGCCGCTCGGCGTGTAGCGGAGCTCGGGGGGGCGGGTGAGATTGCCGATGAGGAACACCTTGTTGAGACTCGCCATCAACCGGTCTCCTCAAGCACCTCGGGCGTTTGTGCGGGCTGGGCCTTCTTCTCCGGCACCCGGGTGGAGAGGAAGCGGAGCACGCTCTCGTTGAGCTTGAGCTGCCGCTCGAACTCCTTCACGGTGGCCGGCTCCGCGAGCGTCTCGAAGACCACGTAGGTGCCTTCCCGCTGCTTCCTGATCTCGTAGGCCAGCCGGCGCTTCCCCCAGTTGTCCACCCGCTGGACGGTGGCCCCCAGCTCCTTGAGCGTCTCCTGGAGCCGCGTCAGGAGCTGGGCGACCTCCTCGTCCGTGGGCCGCGGGTCGATGATCAGTAAGGTCTCGTACAGGCGCAGACCGTTCACCTCCCTTCCTGAACACGCAGCCGCGCTCGCCATCCACCGGGCACCAAGCCCTCGCCCGGCGCGCTGCTCGGTGGCGGAGTGCGCGCATGAGAGTTCCCGGGCGTGTCGGTCGCGCTCGGGATCACCCACAATTACCAGACGCGCGGGAGTGCGTCAAGACCTCGCGCAAAAAAGACGGCCCCTGCCCGCGCGGAGCAGGGGCCGTATCGAGGATCTGACGCCGGGTGTCGCCGGCTTAATACATGTCGCCGCCGTGCGGCATGGGCGGCGCCTTCTTCTCCTCCTCCGGGATGTCGGTGATCAGCGCCTCGGTAGTGAGGAGGAGCGACGCGATCGACGCCGCGTTCTCCAGGGCGATCCGCTCCACCTTGGTCGGGTCGATGATCCCGGCCTGCATCATGTCCACGTACTCCATCCGCTCGGCGTCGAAGCCGTAGCTCGCCACCTGGGCCCCCTTGACCTTTTCCACCACCACCGAGCCCTCGAGCCCCGAGTTCTCCACGATCTGGCGGATGGGCTCCTCGAGGGCCCGCCGCACGATGGCGGAGCCGACCTTCTCGTCCCCCTCGAGCTTCAGCGCGTCGATGCTGAGAGCGGCCCGAAGCAGCGCGACGCCACCGCCGGGAACGATCCCCTCTTCCACCGCCGCCCGGGTCGCGTTCAGCGCGTCCTC
>JACQWB010000072.1 GCA_016209385.1 Candidatus Rokuibacteriota bacterium | reverse complement strand
TCATGTGCCTCGCGTTCGTGACGCTGGACATGGGTGGCCCCGCGAGGCTCTGGCACCTGATTCCGGGCATCGGCCTGTTCAACTGGCCGAGGTCGATGCTCACCTGGGACGTGATCGTCCTGAATGGCTACCTGGTCCTCAATGCGGTCATCCCCTTCTACATCCTCTATTGCCATTACCGCGACCGCCATCCCAACCGGACGCTCTACGTTCCGGCCGTGTTCCTGTCGGTGTTCTGGGCGTTTGGCATCCACCTGGTGACGGCGTTCCTGTACGCCGGGCTGGTCTCCCGCCCGTTCTGGAACTCCTCGCTCCTCGGCCCCCGATTCCTCGCGTCGGCCTTCGCCGGAGGCCCCGCCTTGATGATCATCACGCTCGGCGCTATTCGGCGTTGGGCTGGGTACCCGATCGAGACCAAGACGCTCGACAAGCTCGCCCTCATCACCACGGTCGCGGCACAGGTGAATCTGGTGATGCTGGGCTCAGAGCTGTTCAAGGAGTTCTACGCGCCGACAGAGCACAGCGCGAGCGCGACGTACCTATTCTTTGGTCTGCACGGCCACGACGCCCTGGTCCCGGGGATCTGGACGGCCATCGTGCTCAACGTGGCGGCGACGCTGGCGTTGACCGTCCACCCCATCCGCCGGAACCTGAAGCTGCTCTACCCGAGCTGCGCAGTTCTGTTCGTGGCGATCTGGGTCGAGAAAGGTCTGGGATTGATCGTGCCAGGATTCGTTCCCTCGCCGCTTGGAGAAGTGGTCGACTACGTTCCCACCTGGGTGGAAATCGCGGTCACCATCGGCGTGTGGGCGATGGGAGCGTTCATCTTCACCGGTCTGGCGCGAGTGGCCATCGGCGTCGAGCTGGGACGCCTGCGCGCTCCCAAGTCCCCATAGGCCTCGGCGAACGAGGAACATGTTCACCGGCGGAGCCGACATCGCACTTCATCGCGATGAATGCGATGGCGGACTTGACCGAGTTGCGGTCGTAGATCTTCAGGATGCGCTACCGGGCGGCCTCGACCGGGGGCGCGGCCGGGACGAGATGGCCGTGGCCCCGAGGCTTGCCGATCGCGTAAGGTGTTCGCCTCACGAAAATGAGCGATTTGCACGATGGACTCGGGCCCTCCGTTAGTTCCCAAATGGAAACTAACAGCGCGCCTTCACCAGAGGAAATGAACGCAGGCGGGCTGACCTCCCGTATGTAAGAGATGAGCAGCCGGGTCCCGCTGGACTGGCGGACGGCGATCGTGCCGCGCGGGCGGGTGTACGTGATCCCGTCCCGGTGCAAGGAGTGCCGTTTCTGCGTCGATTTCTGCCCCAAGGATGTCCTGATCCTTTCCCACGAGACTAACGCGAAGGGCTATCGCTACCCCACCGTGGCTCCTGGCAAGGAGGAAGCGTGCATCCACTGCGAGTTCTGCTCCCTGGTCTGCCCGGAGTACGCCATCTACACGGTCGAGGTGCCCCGGGCTGAGGTTACGGCATGAAGCCTGGGCCGGCTGTCCTGACCGGACAGCACTTTCTTCTGGGCGACAACGCAGTTGCGGAAGGAGCCCTCGCCGCGGGCTGCCGCTTCTTCGCGGGTTATCCGATCACGCCCTCCACGGAGATCGCCGAGCGCCTCGCCCACCGGCTTCCCGAGGTGGGAGGGATCTTTGTCCAGATGGAGGATGAGTTGGCCAGCATGGCGGCGATCGTCGGCGCCACGGTGGCCGGGGCTCGCGCCATGACCGCCACCTCGGGCCCCGGCTTCTCCCTCATGATGGAGAACCTCGGGCTGGCGGTGATGATGGAGGTGCCCTGCGTGGTGGTGAACGTCCAGCGGGGCGGGCCTTCCACCGGACTGCCCACTCTGGTGGGGCAGGCAGACGTCATGCAGGCGCGCTGGGGATCCCACGGCGACTATGAGATCGTCGCGTATTGCCCCGCCTCGCCCCAGGAGTGCTTCGACCTCACGGTGAAGGCCTTCGACACCGCAGATCGCTTCAGGATCCCCGTCCTCCTCATGGCGGATGAGGTGGTCGCCCATATGACCGAACGAGTGACCATTCCGCCACCGGAAGCGATTCGACACGTCGAGAGGAAGGGTCCCCGGCAGGGTCCGGGGAAGGACGGGTTCCGCCCCTTCGAGGCCGATGAGGACCTCGTGCCGCCCATGGTCCATGCGGGGGAAGGGTACCGCGTCCATTTCACGGGCCTCACCCACGATGAACTGGGGTACCCGGTCATCACCGGCCGCGCCCACGGCCGGCTCGTCCGACGGCTCGTGGACAAGGTGCGGCGCAACGCATGGCAGATCGTGGAGTATGAGGAGTATCGCCTGGAGGATGCCCGCGTCGTGGTCATCGCCTACGGCTCCACCGCCCGATCAGCGCGCCGGGCCGTAGCGCTCGCCCGGGAGCACGGGATCCCAGCCGGCCTGCTCCGCCCGATCACCCTCTGGCCCTTCCCCGGGGAATGCGTGGAGAAGCTCGCCGAGCGAGTCCGGGCCTTCGTCGTCCCCGAGCTGAACCTGGGGCAGATCTCGCGAGAGGTGGAGCGCTTCACGCGCCTGCCCGTGGTCGGGGTCAACCACGCGGGCGGAGCCATGATGGCGCCGGAGCCGATCCTCGAGGCGATCCGGGAGCTGGCGAGATAACTCATGGCCACGTTCATCGCGGAGCGCCACCCGAGCGATCCCGTCTTCAGAGCGGATCGTCTCCCCCACATCTGGTGCCCGGGGTGCGGGATCGGGCCGGCCATGCACGCCTATGCCCAGGCCATGCTGGAGTCCGGGATCCCCCTCGACCGCCACATCTGTGTTTCGGGGATCGGCTGCACGGGGAGGGTGCCCGGCTACCTCAACATGGACTCGTACCACACGACCCACGGCCGGGCCATTCCCTTCGCCACCGCCATCGCCCTGGTCAAGCCCGAGCTGGAGGTCACGGTGTTCAGCGGGGACGGCGACCTCTTCGCCATCGGCGGGAACCACTTCATCCACGCGGCCCGGCGCAACGTGGATCTGAACGTGATCTGCATCAACAACTTCAACTACGGGATGACGGGAGGCCAGGTGGGCCCGACCACGCCCATGGGGGCCCGGGCCACCACCGCCCCCTACGGCAACTACGAGCAGCCCTTCAACCTGCCGTACCTGGCCGCCTCGACAGGGGCGGTGTTCGTGGCGCGGTGGACGTCGCTCCACCTGCGCCAGCTCAAGCAAGCGTTCCTCCGCGCCATGGCGAAGCGGGGTTTCACGTTCATAGAAGTCCTGGCTCCGTGCCCGGTGGGCTTCGGCCGCCCCAACGACATCGGCGACGCCATGGAGGAGATGACGCTCTACCGGGAGCGGTGCGTGGTGGACCACGGGGCGCCCTTGGCCACGCTGGACATCGACCTCAGGGAGAAGGACCGGCCGATCGTCCTCGGCAACTTCGTAGACATCGAGCGCCCGGTCTTCGACCCGCTGGCCATGCTCCGGCCAGCTCCGGAGAGCGCCAACAACACGGCGCTGGCCAGGAAAGAGCAGGAGGCATAGCCGATGCGGCGCGAGGTCAGGCTGGCGGGGTACGGGGGGCAGGGGATCGTCCTGGCGGGCCTGCTCCTCGGCAAGGCTGTGGCTCTCTACGACGGCAAGGAGGCCGTCTTCACCCAGTCTTACGGCCCGGAGGCGCGAGGGGGAGCCTCGAGCGCCGACGTGGTGATTGCCGACGGCCCGGTGGATTACCCTCTCGTAACTCGACCCGATTGTCTCGTGGTGATGTTCCAGGAGGCCTACGAGCGCTACCGCCTCGACCTCGTCGAGGGCGGCCTCCTCGTCCTCGACCAGGACCTCGTGAAGCCCGACACGCGAGAGAGAGGGTTTCACGCGATCCCCGCCACGCGGCTGGCCGAGGAGCTTGGCAAGAAGATCGCGGCCAACGTGGTGATGCTGGGCTTCTTCGCGGCGGTCAGCGGGGTGGTCAGCCGGCATGCGATGGAGACGGCGCTGCGGTCTACGCTCGCCCCTCGCCTCCTGGACCTGAACCTTAAGGCGTTTTCAGCAGGCTACGAGTTCTCGGAGCGGGCGCGGGAGGCCGCATGAGTCATTCGGTGCCGGTGGCCACTGCATTGGCGCGGGTGTCCCCCTCCGGCTTATGAGCGACTCGATCCTGGTCATCGGCGGCGGCATTGCAGGGATCCAGGCCTCGCTGGACCTGGCCGAGTCCGGCGCGAGGGTGGTCCTGGTGGAGCGCGCCCCGAGCATCGGCGGGAAGATGGCGGTGCTCGACAAGAACTTCCCCACGCTCGACTGCTCGATCTGCATCGAGGCCCCGAAGATGTCCGAGGTGGGGCAGCACCCGAACATCGAGCTCCTCACGCTGGCCGAGGTGGAATCGGTGGCCGGGGAGGCCGGCCGTTTCCGCGTGGCGGTGAGCCAGCGGGCGCGCTTCGTCACCGACGAGTGCACGCGCTGCGGCGAGTGTGCGCCGGCGTGTCCGGTGCTCCTGTCCAACGAGTTCGACGCCGCCATGGCCTCGCGGAAGGCCATCTACACGCCGATCGCCCAGGCGGTTCCCGGGCCGTATGTCGTGGACATCCGAAACTGCCTGAACGAGCCGCCCAACTACCTGCCGTGCGCCCGCTGCGTTCAGGCCTGCGGCCCCAGGTGCATCGACTTCGGGATGCCGCTCAGGCGCCGGCTCGAGCGCGAGGTCGCCTCCATCGTGGTCGCAGCGGGATACGACCTGATCGATCCGCTCGGGCTCAAGGAGTACGGGTACGGCAGTCATCCCGACATCCTCACCTCCCTCGAGCTCGAGCGGCTTCTCACCTCGGCGGGCCCCACGGGGGGCGAGATCGTCCGCCCCTCGGACGGTCGCCACCCGGAGCGCGTGCTCGTGGTTCTCTGCGTGGGCTCCCGCGACCGCCGCTTCTACCGCTACTGCTCCCGCTTCTGCTGCATGTACTCGGTGAAGCACGCCTTCCAGCTCATGGACCACGGCATCAAGGATGTCACCGTCCTCTACATGGATCTGCGGGCCTACGGCAAGGGCTTCGACGGCTTCCTCGAGCGGACCCGGAGCGAGGGGGCAAAGTTCGTCCGCGGGCGTCCCGCCTGGGTGCGCCCCGCCGGTGACAGGCTCCGGGTCCGCTTCGAAGACACCGAGGCCGGGCGGCTCAGGGAGGAGGCCTACGACATGGTCGTCCTGGCCACGGCGGTCCGCCCTCCCGACGGTCTCGCCGCCCTGGCCCGCGTCCTGGGAATCGAGCTGGACGAGGATGGCTTCATCAGGGCGGTGGAGCGGAGGGCGGGGCTCATCGCCACCACCCGGCCGGGGATCTACGCCGCGGGCTGCGCGAGCGGCCCCAAGGACATCCCCGACAGCGTGGCCGAGGCCGGCGCCGCCGCCTCGCTGGCCCTGGCCCACCTCTCCGATCGCGCCTTCGCCGAAGAGCCTCACATCGAGCCTCTTGCCGAGATCGAGGTGCCGCGGATCGGCGTCTTCGTCTGCCACTGCGGCTCGAACATCGCCGGGGTTGTCGACGTCCCGCGGGTCGTTGAGCACGCGCGAAACCTCCCCGACGTGGTCTGGGCCCAGGACCAGATGTACTCCTGCGCGGGCAACACCCAGAAGGAGATCGAGGAGGCGATCCGGTCCAAGGGGATCAATCGCGTGGTCGTGGCCGCCTGCTCCCCCAAGACCCACGAGACGATCTTCAGAAAGGTCCTGATCCGGGCCGGCCTGAATCCATTTCTGCTAGAAATGGTGAACGTCAGAAACCAGGACTCCTGGGTCCACAAGCAGGAGCGGGAGGCGGCCAGCGTCAAGGCCATGGACATGGTCGCCATGGGCGTCGAGAAGGCGCGACGGCTCGAGCCGCTGACGGTGACCCGGAGCCCGATCATCCAGCGGGCGCTCGTCGTGGGCGGCGGGGTCGCCGGGATGAGCGCCGCCGCGGCGCTGGCGCGCCAGGGGTACGAGACCCACCTGGTGGAGAAGGACTCCAAACTGGGTGGCCTCCTCCGGTTCCTGGACGAGCTGGCTCCCCTGGGGCTCAAGGCCCAGGAGCTTCTGGAGCGCCAGGAGCAGGAGCTGCGCGAGGCGGGTGTCCTCCTCCACCTCGGGACCGAGGTCGAGCAGATCGGCGGGTTTGTCGGGAACTTCTCGGCCCGCCTCGTGGACGGCACCGAGCTGCGCGTTGGGGCAGTGGTCCTCGCCACGGGTGCCCGGCCCTACCCGCCGACCGAGTTCCTCTACCGTCTGGACTCCCGGGTCATCACCAACCTGGAGCTGGAGGGGTTGCTCCCGCACGTCGAGGCGCGTCGGGTCACGTTCGTGGGCTGCGTGGGGTCGCGCGAAAACGGCGCCGGTTGCTCGCGCTACTGCTGCGCCTCCATGATCCGCCAGGCCCTGAGGCTCCGGCGGATGGGAAAGCACGTCCGGGTCCTCTTCAAGGATATCCGCACCTTTACCCGCCACGCTGAGGAGCTCTACGAGGAGGCCGCACGGGCCGGGGTCCAGTTCTTCCGCTACCCGCCCGGGCAACCCCCCGAGGAGGCCATCGCCTTCGATGGCACCGCCGTGATGCTCCACGACGCCTTGCTCGGCGAACCGGTGAGGATCCCCACCGACCTCCTGGTGCTGGCCTTGGCGCTCCGTCCACGGGAGGAGACGATCTCGCAGCAGCTCAAGGTGGCCAAGAGCGAAGACGGGTTCCTCCTCGAGCTGCACCCGAAGCTCGGCCCGGCCGAGACCGCCTCTCAAGGGATCTACCTGGCGGGGGCGTGCCAGGCGCCGAAGGACGTGCGGGAGAGCGTCGCCCAGGCGCTGGCCGCTGCCGCCAAGGCGGGGGCGCTCCTGGCCAAGGGCGTCATCGAGAAGGAGCCGCTCACGGCCCGCCTGACCCCCGACCTCTGCAACGGCTGCATGCTCTGCGTGCCGGCCTGCCCCTACGGGGCCATCGAGCAGCTCGGCAAGGTGAAGGAAGGGAAGGTCAGGATCATCGAGGCCGCCTGCATGGGGTGCGGCAACTGCGCGGCCACCTGCAACCACGACGCGATCGAGATGCCGTACTTCACCAAGGAGCAGATCCTGGCCCAGATCGACGCGGCGCTGGCGGAGCGACCCGAAGAGAAGGTGCTGGTCTTCACCTGCAACTGGTGCTCCTATGCGGGTGCCGACCAGGCCGGGATCGAGAAGATCCAGTACCCGCCCTCGGCGCGGATCATCCGCACCATGTGCTCGGCGCGCATCGAGGGCGACTTCATCGATCGGGCCTTCGAGCGGGGGGCGGGGGGGGTGCTGGTGACCGGCTGCCGGCTCACGGACAAGGGGTCGGACTGCCACTACAACTACGCCAACCAGTCCACGCTCAAGCGCTTCGGGATCTGGCAGCGGAAGTGGGCCAGGCGCGGGATCCCGCCTGAGCGCTTTCAGCTCAGGTGGATCTCGGCCTCCGAGGGGAAGGAGTTCGCAGCCAAGATGCGCGACATGGACGAGGTGGTCCAGGACGCTCTGGCCGCGCGGGCTCTGGTGGAACCCGATGAGTAAGTCGGCTCGGGCTCGCGTCCTCGACGACGCCGTGTGGGAGGAGGTCGTCGAGGGGACCCGCGGTCTGGCTGCCCCGTGCTTTCAGTGCGGGGTCTGCACCGCGGTCTGCCCGTGGGGGCTGGTCCAGAAGGACCCGGTGAGCATCCGGCGGCTGATCCGCCTGGCCCAGCTCGGCGTCGAAGGCTGGGGCGCGGCCATCTGGCTCTGCACGACGTGCGGGGCTTGCGAGGCTCTCTGTCCGCGGGGCGTCCCGGTGAGCGAGGTGCTCCTGGCTCTCCGCGGACTGGCGTGGAAGCGACGGGCGGTCCCGAAAGGCCTTGCGACCATGCTCTGGGCGGTCCACTGGGATGGAAACCCCTGGGATCAGCCGCCCTCCTCCCGGACGGCGTGGGCCAAGGGCCTCGACGTGCCGTCGTTCTCGGGCGACCAGGAACTCCTCCTCTACGTCGGCTGCACGGCCGCCTACGATCGCCGGAGCCAGAAGGTCGCCCGGAGCCTCGTGAGGCTGCTCCGCGACGCAGGGGTGAGCTTCGGCATTCTCCCCGACGAGCCCTGCTGCGGTGAGGCGGTGCGGATGGTGGGCCAGGAGGAGTATCTGGCGGAGCTGATGGAGACGACCGCCACGCGCTTCAGGGAGGCTCGAGTCCGGCGCCTGGTTGCCCTCTCTCCCCACTGCTTCGACATGTTCCGCAATCGCTACCCGTTCTGCGCCGAGCTGGAGGTCCTGCACTACACGGAGCTGCTGGCCTCCCTGGTGGAAGAGGGCCGCCTCCGGTTCAGGAAAGAGACCCCGGTGACGGTCACCTACCACGACCCGTGCTACCTCGGGCGGCGGCACGGCATCTACGATCCGCCCCGGAAGCTCCTCGGCGCCATCCCGGGCGTGACGGTGGTTGAGATGGCGTGCAGCCGCGAGTACGCCCTCTGCTGCGGTGGCGGGGGCGGGCGCATGTGGCTCGAAACGCAAGCCGGGGAACGCTTCGGAGAGTTCAGGGTCCGGCAGGCCCGGGAGACGGAAGCCGAGCTGCTGGTCACAGCCTGTCCGTTCTGTCTCCTCTGCCTCGAGGACGGCGCCAAAGTGCTCGGGGAAGACCGGCTCAAGGTCCTCGACCTCGCCGAGTTGGCCTGCCAGGCACTCGGCGACACCCCTGCTCCAGAATGATTCCCCCGGCGTACGGTCCGGAAGCGGGTTCAGGGCTCTGGGTTTACCTGGAGCAGGAGGGTGGCGGGCTCGAGAGCGTCGCCATCGAGCTGCTGGGCAAGGGACGGGAGCTGGCGGTCCAGAAGGGAACCCCTCTCACCGGCCTTCTCCTCGGCCACGATGTGGCGGGCGCGGCGCGGAGGGCCATCGCCCATGGAGCCGACCACGTGCTGCTGGCCGATGACCCGCTGCTGGCCAGCTACACGACCGATGCCTACACGAACGTGGTCGCCAGGATCGTCCTCGAGGGGAAGCCCGAAACGCTCCTCCTCGGCGCCACGCCCAACGGGCGCGACCTGGCCGGCCGGCTCGCCGTCCGTCTGAGGACCGGTCTCACGGCAGATTGCACCGGGCTTGCCCTGGAAGCGGGGACCGGGCTCCTCCTGGGAGACGTGACCGGGTTCGGCGGGGGAGTCATGGCGTCGATCAAGTGCGCGATTCACCGACCGCAGATGGCGACGGTCAGGCCGGGGATCTTTCCGCCTCCCACCCCGGATCCGACCCGGGCAGGGGCGATCGAGAGAGTGCCCGTGGAGCTGTCGCCGGCCGACATCAGGACCGAGATCCTCGAGCGCGTCCGTTACGAGGGGGTGGACATCACGCGGGCCAGGGTCATCGTCGCCGGCGGCCGGGGCGTCAAAGGGGACTTCGCGCCGCTGGCGGAGCTGGCGCGCCTCCTGGGTGGTGAAGTGGGGGCTTCGCGCGTGGCCTGCGATCTCGCGTGGATCGGCCGCGATCGCCAGATCGGCCAGACAGGGTTCGTCACCCGGCCCAAGCTGGCCATCGTCTGCGGGGTGAGCGGCGCCACCCAGTTCACCGTCGGCATCAAGGGCGCCGAGTGCATTGTCGCCATCAACTCCGACCGCGATGCGCCGATCTTCGAGGAGGCAGACCTCTGTGTGGTGGACGACCTCTTCCCCGTGGTCGAGACCGTGATTGCCGAGCTTCGGAGGGAGCGAGGGCTGTGAGGCCGCTGGACATCATCGTCTGCGTCAAGGTGGTGCCGAAGCCGGAGGAGGTCTCCGTGAACCCCGAGACCCGGACCATCGACCGGGCGCGGGCGCGGTCGGAGCTGAACCCTCCCGACATGAACGCCATCGAGCTGGCCCTCGCGCTCCGCGAGCGTTACGGCGGCACCGTGTCGCTCCTCTCCATGGGGCCGCCTCTCGCCGGTCCCTGTCTCCAGATCGGGCTCGCCATGGGCGCTGACCGCGCGTTCCTCCTCTCGGACCGCGCCTTCGGTGGCGCCGATACGCTCGCGACGACGTATGCGCTCGCCAAGGCGATCGAGCGGATCGGCGTCTGGGACCTCGTCCTCTGCGGGGAGGAGTCGAGCGACGGGGCCACGGGCCAGGTGCCCCAGGGCATCGCCGAGTGGCTCGGCGTGGCGCAGATCACCTACGCGACCGAGCTCTCCGTGCGCGAGGACGGCCGTCTGGTCGGAGAGCGCGAGATTCGAGGCGGCCGCGAGGTCGTCGCCGCGCCGCTTCCGGCGGTGGTCTCGGTGAAGCTCGGGATCAACGAGCCCCGGTTCATGGACATGGACTACCGGCGGAGCGCTCAGGCAGTCACCACCTGGACCGCAGGGGATCTCGGCCTCGATGGGGAGTGGCTCGGCTTCAAGGGGTCGCCGACCGTCGTGGCCGATGTCTGGCAGGCGAAGGGCCCGGCGCGGCGGCGCGAGTTCCTCGAGGGTAGCCCGGTGGAGGCCGCTCGTCTCCTCCTGGAACGGATCCGGCCCCTGCTGGGGGGAATGTCCGCTCCGTCTGCTCGGTGAGGCTGGCCCCGGCCGTCCTCCTCCTCGTTGCCGCCGCGCTGCACGTCATCACCGCGGCGGTTCCCGACATCTACGATCTTCCGGTGCGCTGGCTCGCGCAGCCGGAGACCGAGTTTGCCGTGCGCTCGCGTGGAATCGGCCGTGATCGCTTCGTCGGGGATGCGGAGGTCGTGGGGTGGTGGCGCTCGGATAAGCCGGTCTGGCTCATCACCGAGGAGAGCCGGCTCGATCTCTGGCGCCCTCGTCTCGGCGGTGACCCCGGCGCGATCGTCGCCCGCAGCGGCACCCGGGTCCTGCTGGGCAGCCGCGCAGCGCGCGCCAGATGACGGCGACGTTCGGCTGGCACGCCCCCGGACGTTCGCAGTATAGTTGCTCGTATAGTGCCCGGGATGACCGAAGAGAGTCGGCGGTGCCGGCTGGGATTGTCGGCGCCCGCCGCTGAGCCGATCGAGGCGCGGCTCACCCCGCGGGGTGCTGAGGCGTGGAGCTAGCTGCCCGCTGGCTCCACGTGCTGGGGGCCGTGACCTGGTTGGGCGGGATGCTCTTCATCGCCCTCGTCCTGGTCCCTGTCGCCCGGGGCGTCCAGGACCCGCGCCTTCGCGCTGACCTCATCAGCCAGAGCGGCAGGCGCTTCAGAACGGTCGGCTGGATCGCGCTGGCCGTCCTCGTCGTGACGGGCATCGCCAACCTCTACTTCCACCCCTGGATGCTCCGCGCCCCGGCGTTCCACGTCAAAGCCGCGCTCGTCCTCCTGGCGCTCGGCCTCAGCGTGCTCCACGATTTCGTCCTGGGCCCGCGGGCGATCAGGTTGCCCGCCGACGTCGCCGGCCCGCCCAGACGCGCGAGCTGGATCGCGCGCCTCAACCTCCTGATCGTCCTGCTCATCGTCTTGCTGGGCCTGGCCCTCCGCGGCTGAGCCCCCGTTCCGGTCCGCGGTCGGGACCCGGTTCCTCCGCGGGCGTGCGGCGGCTCTCGCCCTTTGGCTCGGAAGGGGTGTACAGTGGTGGCTCGTCCGGCGTGTGCGAGGTCGAGCCACCGGAAGGGAGGAACGCTGACGATGGCGCAGCGCCCCGAGATGGAGCGGATGTCTCGCGCGGGGCTGGAGCGGCTCCAGCTCGAGCGGCTTCGCTCGCTGGCGCACCGGGTGTACGAGCGGGTCGCCTTCTACCGGGAGCGGCTTGAGGCCGCGGGCGTCAAGCCGGAGAGCATCCGCTCCCTCGAGGACGTGCGACGGCTCCCGTTCACCCAGAAGGCGGACCTCCGGGACCATTACCCCTTCGGGCTCCTCGCCGTCCCGCTGCGCGAGGTCGTGCGGGTGCACGCCTCCTCGGGAACCACGGGCAAGCCGACCGTGGTGGCGTACAGCCGGGGCGACCTCGAGGTGTGGACGGAGGTGATGGCGCGGACCCTCGCCTCGGGCGAGGTCGGCCCGGGCGACGTGGTTCACAACGCGTACGGGTACGGGCTCTTCACCGGGGGCCTGGGCTTTCACTACGGCGCGGAGCGGCTCGGGGCGGCCGTCGTGCCCCTGTCGGGCGGCTTCACCGAGCGCCAGCTCGTGGCGCTGCGCGACTTCGGTGCGACCGTGCTCTGCTGCACGCCCTCGTACAGCTTGCACCTCGGCGAGGCGCTGGCAGAGGCGGGGATCGCGCGCGGGGCGCTCAGGCTGCGGGTGGGGTTCTTCGGGGCCGAGCCCTGGTCCGACGCGATGCGCGAGCAGATCGAGGCCCGCCTCGGCCTGACGGCGTTGAACTGCTACGGGCTCTCGGAGGTGATCGGACCGGGGGTGGCGGTCGAGTGTCTCGAGCAGAGCGGGATGCATGTGCAGGAGGATCATTTCCTGGTGGAGGTGATCGACCCCGCGACGCTCGCGCCGCTGCCGCCGGGGACGCCGGGGGAGCTGGTGTTCACGACGCTGACGAAGGAGGCGCTGCCGCTGCTCCGCTACCGGACGGGTGATCTCTCGATGCTGCTCGCTGAGCCCTGCCGGTGCGGGCGGACGTCCCGGCGCATCGGGCGGATCACGGGGCGGACGGACGACATGCTGATCATCCGGGGGGTGAACGTGTTCCCCTCGCAGGTCGAGCACGTGCTGCTGGCGACGCCGGGGGCGGAGCCCCACTACTTGCTGGTGGTCCGGCGGGAGCGGGCGCTGGACCGTCTGGAGGTGCAGGTGGAGGCGGCGGCGGAGGTGTCCGGGGCGGGAGCCGAGGCCATGGAGGCGCTCGCGGCACGGCTTCGCCGGCGGCTCCACGAGGCGCTCGGGGTCACGGTGGAGGTGACGGTGCTGCCGCCCAGGACGCTCGAGCGGAGCGTCGGCAAGGCGCAGCGGGTCCGGGACCTCAGGCAGCCGGTGTGAGCGCGCGGGCGATCTCGCTTGCATCCCGGCCCTGGCTGAGGTAGGAAATACTAACGGCATGGCGGTCCGGGACTATGACGCGATCATCGTGGGGGCGAGCTTCGCCGGGCTGGCGGTGGCCAGGCGGCTACGGGGTGAGGTGCTTCTCCTGGACCGGAACGAGGTCGGCACCGTCCAGACGTCGGCGTGCGGCACGCCGCTCTGGATCCCCCGGGCGTTCGGGGTAGAGGAGAGCATCCTCGCGGTCCACGATCGCCTGGTCGTCAGGTCTCCCACGCGCACCGTCGTCTACGACATCTCCGCCGTCCCCTTCTGCACCTTCGACTACGAGAAGTTCTGCCGCGGGCTCCTCGACCAGTGCCGGGCGCGGTTTCTCAGGGTCGGCGTGACGGGGGTTCGAAACGAGGCCGTCGTCACGATGGAGGGGTCGTTCAGGGCGCCTGTCGTCGTGGACTGCTCGGGCTGGCGCCGCGTGCTGATCAACGGGGGATCCGTGGCGTCGCCCACCAACGGGTTTTCGTTCGGCCTGGAGACGCGCACCGGCTTCAGCGAGGATGGCCTCGTCCTCTGGCTGGATGACCGCGTGATCCCCCACGGCCTCGGGTGGATCTTCCCCGTGGGGCGGGGGAGCCTCATCGGGCTCGGGAGCTACGCGGGGAACACCAAGCTCCGACCGCGGCTCGACCGCTTCCTCGCGACGATGGCCGAGGCGCCGACGACTTACCACGGCACCTACTTCCCGAACCGGATGCTCCGTCCGACCTCCGGCCGCATTTTCGCCGTCGGCGACGCCGCGGGCCAGTGCCTGCCGCTGACCGCCGAGGGGATCCGCCCCGCGCTCTACTTCGGGGAGCAGTGCGCGCGGATCGTCCAGCGGATCATCGACGGGGCCCTCACGGTTGTGGACGGGCTCGCTCACTACCGTCGGCTGGTGGGTCGCTACCGGTGGGCGTACCTGCAGCTCGGCCTCGGCCAGTTGCTCGCGAGCGGGCTTCCGAGCCGCTGGTTCGGCGGCGTGGCGGCCCTGGCCAACCGATCGCCGCTCAGGGAGTACTGGTGGCCGCGCTACGGCAACTTCGGTCGCTCCCGGGACGGACAGGTGATGCCGGCAACGTCGACGGCGGTGGTGAGGTGAACCAAAAGCTCCGCTGGGTCATCGGCCTGGGGCTGCTCGCCCTCCTCCTGGTCGTGACGGTCTGGCGAATGACGCCCGACTCCCCGACCTACCTGTTCCTGCTCCGACTCTACCGGGACCCCGTTTATCTCCGGGAGACGCTCCAGTCCGCCGGCTGGCTCGCCCCGGCGGTCTTCATCGCGATTCAAGCCCTCCAAGTGGTGCTCTCACCCATCCCCGGGGAGGCCACGGGCATCCTCGGGGGCTACCTCTTCGGCCTGGCCCTGGGATTCGTCTACTCGACCGTCGGGCTCACCGTCGGGACGATGGCGGCCTTCTGGATCGGCCGCTGGGTGGGGGCTTCGTTCTTGCGCCGGTTCGTCACCGACCACCTGTGGGGGCGGCTGGGCTTCATCGTCGAGGCGGAAGGGGCGATCCTCGCGTTCATCATCTACCTGATCCCGGGCTTCCCCAAGGATATCGTCTCCTACCTGTTCGGGATCAGTCCCATGCCGGTGTGGGTCTTCGTGGTGGTCTCCACCCTGGGCCGGATGCCCGGCACGTGGGTGCTCTCCGCCCAGGGCGCGAAGACGGCTGCGGGGCAGTACGTCCATCTGGCGCTCCTCACCGCGCTCGCGGCGGCGGTCGCGATCCCGCTCTACTACTACCGCCACCAGATCGTGGGTTGGTTCCGGCGCCACTCCGAGACCGGAAATAGGGCTTGACAAGGCCGGTCGCGGGTTCATAGAGTAAGGGTTACCTTTTTCCAAGGAGGAGTGAGTCGGTGGCAGCGATGGGCAAGGCAACCGCGCAGGGCTGGCGGGCCTACTTTTTCTACTTTGCCCACGTCCGCCCATCGGCTCTGAGGCGTTAAGCCGATCCAAAACAGAGCCACGGGCGGACGGATCGCCGGCCCGTGGCGGAAGATTACGGCGGCCGCGGGCCACAGGGTTAGCGGCCGTTTTATTTTGCCGTGGCCGGGAGGGAGCGATGGTGATTGTGCTGAAGCCCAGGGCGACCGAAGAGGACATCGAGAACGTGTCGCGTCGGATCCAGGAGATGGGCTACCGGCCCCACGTGAGCCGGGGGGAGGCGAGGACCATTATCGGCGCCGTCGGCGACGATCGGGGGAAGGAACGGCTCCAGGCGCTCGAGTCCCTCGAGTGCGTGGAGTCCGTGGTCAGGATCCTCCAGCCCTTCAAGCTCGCGAGCCGCGAGATCCATCCTGACGACACGCAGATCGAGGTGGACGGGGTCGTGATCGGTGGCCGCCGCGTGGTGGTCATGGCGGGTCCCTGCTCGGTGGAGTCGCGGGACCAGCTCCTCGCCGTCGCGCGGGAGGCAAAGGCGGCGGGGGCGTCGATCCTCCGGGGCGGGGCCTTCAAACCGCGGACGTCTCCCTACACGTTCCAGGGGCTGGAGGAGGAAGGGCTCAAGCTCCTCGCCGAGGCGCGCAAGCTGACGGGGCTCCCGGTGGTGACGGAGGTGATGGAGCCCGACAAGGTGGAGGTCGTCGCCGAGCACTCCGACATCGTTCAGGTCGGGGCCCGCAACGTCCAGAACTTCTCCCTCCTCAAGCGGGTCGCCGAGTGCGGCAAGCCCGTGCTCCTCAAGCGTGGCATGGCCACGACCATCCAGGAGTGGCTCCTGTCGGCCGAGTACATCCTGAGCGGCGGCAACCCCCGCGTGATCCTCTGCGAGCGCGGAATCCGGACGTTCGAGACCTCGACGCGCTACACCCTGGACCTGAACGCGGTGCCGGTGGTCAAGAAGCTCTCGCACCTGCCGGTGTTGGTGGACCCGAGCCACGGCACAGGCCACTGGCAGTACGTGGTGCCGATGGCCCGCGCCGGGCTGGCGGCGGGCGCGGACGGGTTGATCATCGAGGTCCACAACAAGCCCGAGGAGGCGCTGTCCGACGGGCCGCAGTCGCTCAAGCCGGACCGGTTCGCGCGGCTGATGGAAGAGCTGCGGCCGCTGGTGCGAGCCCTCGGGCGTGAGCTGTAGAAATGCTCGGAGGGGGGGGCGTAGCTCCCCTCCGATCGTCCTAGTAGACGGAGCCGGGGTCCGGGCTTCGACTCCCGCCGCAGGGCGTGGGATAATGAGGCCGGCATGACGCCGCCTCTGGTGGGGGGGGATTCCGCTCGCCGGCTGGCTGTCGGAGCGGCCTGCTCCCTCGTCCTCCACCTCTCGCTCGTCGCCCTCGCGCTGTCGGCGCGGTCCTGGCTCCCTCTCGTCGTCAGGAAGGGGGAGCCCGTGATCGTCGAGCTCGCGCCCGTTGAGCCCGAGGAGCCCGCTCCCCGAGGGATGCCGGCCCGTCCAGCCGGGCCCGCGGTCGCCGCGAAGCCGAAGGCGGCGACGCCCAGGCCCGCACCGAAGGCCGAGGCTCCGCGCCCCGCAGCTCCCAAGCCCCCGCCGCCCGCGCCCGAGCCTGTCAGGGCCCCCGAGCCCACCGTCGTGGCGAAGGCAGAGCCGCTTCCGGCACCCGAGCCCGCGGTGGTGGCGAAGGCCGAAGCGCCTCTGGCGCCCGAGCCCGTGAGGCCGCCGAGCCCTGCGCCCAAGGAGCCCGAGGCTCAGCGCCTCCCGGAGCCCGAAGCCAGGCCTGCGGCTCCTGCGTCGGCCGCGCCCGCCGAGCCCGAGGGGCCCAGGGTCGCTCCCGGCGGGTCGAAGACCGACCTCTCCGCGCTCCCGCCCCGACCCGGTTCGGGTGGCGTCGGCGGGATCAGGCGCGGGCGCGGCGGTCTCGAGGGCGAGCCGATCCCCCTGGACACCGCTGACCTCCGCTACACGGACTACTTCGAGAAGGTGCGTCGGCAGATCAAGTCGAAGTGGATCTACCCGCGCGAGGCCGGCGAGCGGGGGATCGGGGGCCAGCTCGTCATCGATTTCGCCATCGCCAAGAGCGGCGACCTCGAGGCCGTCGAGCTCCGGCGCTCCTCCGGCGTCCAGGTCCTGGACCTCTACGCGCTCAACGCCATCAAGCTCGCCCAGCCGTTCCCACCCGTCCCCGATTCGGTGTCGAAGGGCGTGCTCCCGATCAAGGGCATCTTCACGTACCAGATCGTGGACGCGGGCCTGCTGAACCAGTACCTCCGATAGATAGTCGGAGGGGGACACCCACGCCTTCGGCGTGGGTACCCGGGCCCCCTCCGAGGCCTCCCCCACCGCTTGCGCGGGCGAAGCCCGCGCTCGAAACCACCTGGGAGGGGGACTGCGCCCCCCTTCCGGACCTCCCCCCGGTCGTTCGAGCGTGGCGGGGTCGGCCATGCCGTGAGGCAGGCCCCCCGCCGCGCGAGGCCCGAGTTGATTGCGCGGGCCAAGCCCGCGCTCGGAGAGGAACCCGCAATCGTGGGCGAGCTGTCAGGGCGCGCGAGCATTCAACCCTGTTACTCCGACCGGCTCCCAGCGGGAGGGTGGGCTCGGCCAGCCAGGTCCCCGCCGCGTCCCGCGCGTTCGGCGGGCAGCCATTTCGGAAGATAAGCCAGTAGCCACGCGGTAAAGCCTCGCCGGGGTTGCCCGTCGGTCCTGCCAGCGTTTCTCGCGCAGGGCACGCTATTTTCGCACTCGCAGAAAAGTCTTGACTTCAGCCGTATCTGTGTG
>JACQWB010000071.1 GCA_016209385.1 Candidatus Rokuibacteriota bacterium | reverse complement strand
CTGCGAGTACGACGCGCTGCCCGGGATCGGCCACGCCTGCGGCCACAACGTCATCGCCACCTCGGGCGCCGGCGCCGGCGCGGCGCTGGCGGCCGTCCGCGCCCAGCTCCCCCGGGGGCGAATCCAGGTCATCGGCACTCCCGCCGAGGAGGGGGGCGGGGGCAAGATGAAGCTCATCGAGGGCGGAGTCTTCAAGAACGTGGACTGCGCCATGATGATCCACGGCGCCGACCGGAACGTCGTCGACGCGGAGCTCCTGGGGGTCGTGCGCGTGAACTTCGACTTCACCGGCAAGGCCGCCCACGCCGCGGCGGCGCCGTGGGAGGGCGTCAACGCGCTCGACGCGGTGATCCAGACCTTCAACGCGATCAGCATGCTGCGCCAGCAGGTGCGCCCGGACGTGCGGATCCACGGGATCATCACCAACGGCGGCACCGCCCCCAACATCATCCCCGAGGCGGCTTCGGCCACCTTCTACGTGCGGGCCGCGTCGCTGACGTACATGTGGGAGGTGTACCGCCGCGTCGTGGCGTGCGCGGAGGGCGCCGCGCGGGCGAGCGGAACCGAGCTCAAGGTCACGCAGGGGGACATGGTCTACGAGCCGCTCAAGCGGAACCGGACGCTCCTCGACCTCTTCAGAGCCAACCTGGACCGGCTCGGCGTGAAGGAGGAGGCGCCGATCCCGGATCGCCTCGGCTCCTCGGACATCGGCAACGTGAGCCAGTTCATCCCCGCCATCCAGCCACTCATCAAGGTCGCGCCGACGGGCACCGCGATTCACTCGCGGGCCTTCGCCGAGGCCGCGGTCTCGCCGCTCGCTCGCCAGGGCCTCCTCGTGGCGGCCAAGGCGATGGCGATGACGACGGCGGACCTCTTGGCGAATCCCGAGGCCGTCGAGCGCGCCAAGACGGAGTTCGCCGCCAGCTGAGGGGAGAAGCGCCATCGGCGTCGTCGCCCGTACGGAGTTTCCCGATCTCCCCCTCTTCCGGCGCGGGAAGGTCCGGGACGTCTACGCGGTGGGAGCGGACGCCCTCCTCATCGTCGCCACCGATCGGATCTCGGCCTTCGACGTCGTCCTCCCCAACGCCATCCCCGAGAAGGGGCGGGTCCTGACGGCGCTCACGCTCTTCTGGCTCGAGCTGCTCAGAGACCTGGTGCCCAACCATCTCCTGAGCGCCGACGTGAGGGAGTACCCCGTGCCGCTCAGGAGGTATGCGGCGGAGCTTGAGGGCCGATCCATGCTCGTGAGGCGGTGCGACGTCGTTCCGTTCGAGTGCGTGGTTCGCGGCTACCTGGCGGGCTCGGGCTGGAAGGACTATCAGAAGACCGGGTCGGTCTGCGGCATTGCGCTGGCGTCGGGCCTCAGGGAGTCGGAGAAGCTCCCCGAGCCGATCTTCACCCCGGCCACCAAGGCCGAGGCCGGCCACGATCTGAACGTGTCTGAGGCCGAAATGGCGACGGCCGTGGGGGCTGAGCTGACGGCGCGTCTGAAGCGGCTGAGCCTCGCGATCTACCGCCGGGCGGCCGACTACGCGGCGAGCCGCGGCATCATCATCGCCGACACCAAGTTCGAGTTCGGGCGCCGCGACGGGCAGCTCCTGCTGGCGGACGAGGTCCTCACCCCCGATTCCTCCCGCTTCTGGCCCGCCGCCGAGTACGCGCCCGGGATGTCGCCGCCCTCCTTCGACAAGCAGTACGTCCGGGACTACCTCGAGCGCCTCGCGTGGAACAAGCAGCCCCCGGCGCCGGAGCTCCCGCCCGACGTGGTACAGCGCACCTCGGCGAAGTACCTCGAAGCCTACCGCCTCCTCACCGGGCACTCGCTGGGAAGGGCGCCGACGGCGATTCCTTCGAGACTGCGAGTGCGTGACGTAACGAGAGCAAAGGAACACGTTGAGAGGATTTGTGAGGACATCGGATCGTCCGCGCGTGGGAGGTTGTGGCGTGATTCCATACAGATGCTTAGTACCATCAGTGAAAGCATCTTCTCACGTGCTGCCCATTTCATCCTTGAACTGTTGCAGAACGCAGAGGACGCCGGCAACAGAGGTGGGTCTGGCGAAGGCGAGATTGAGTTCCGTATTTCTCGAGGCTGCATCAAAGTCTCGCACAATGCCTCTTTGTTCACCGAAGACGACGTAGACGCGATCTGTGGCGTGAGATCCAACAAGAAGCCCGAAGAGGGAACCCTCGGATTTCTCGGGATCGGCTTCAAGTCCGTCTTTAAGATTACGGATCGCCCGCAGGTGTACTCTGGCCTGTTCCGGTTTAAGTTCGACAAGGCTCATTGGAAAGACCGGAGTGCAGAGCCGTGGCCCTGGCAAATCGCCCCACTGTGGGTGGAGCAACCAGAGGAACCCGTAGACCCGAGGCTGACCACGTTTGTCTTGCCGTTCAGGGACGACCGGGCATACGAGCAAACCCGCGAGGAGCTAACGAAGCTGGATGTCCACATCTTCTTATTTCTGAAGTGGCTCAAGAAACTGCGGGTCTGCGATGAGGACACGGGCGAAACGACCGTCATTAAGAACCTTGGAGGGCAAGGCCGAATACTTGCCGTGAGAAAAGGCAGAGTAACCCATCGCTTCGTGATCTTCCGCCGAGTTATGTCTGTGCCGCCGGAAGTTGCCAGGGATCCGATACTGGAGTTTTACAGGCGTCAAGGCGTGACGGAGCGTGAAATAGTGCTTGCTTTCGGCGTGGACGATCAAGACAACCTTATGCCGATAGAAGATGCGAGTACACTCGGCTCGGTGTCATCGTTTCTGCCGCTGACTGAAGAGCGCAGCGGTGCGAGGTTTCTTATTCAGTCGGACTTCCTCGTTCAACCCGGGCGTGAGGCCATCCAGTACGAGCTTGCCTGGAACCACTGGCTAGTAAGCGAGGCGGCGGCGGCAGCTAAAGAAGCGGTAGAGGAGTTTAAGAAGCACCGCAAGTGGGGTAGCCAATTCCTCCGCCTTTTCGATTTCCAACCGTATTGGGGCCAGGCGCCGTTCCACAAGTTGTTTTACCCAAAACTGCACGCCCCGCTTACGGCTTTCCTCGAAGGAGCGGAGGTGTACCCGACTGCCGGCGGGGGGCACGTGAAGCCTGAAAAGGCGGTCTATCCCGAGGAGGGACTAACGGGACTCCTGAACGACTCTGATCTGGCGAGTCTATTCCCCGGAGAGAGCGGTCTGCGCCTGGCACATCGCGACGTAGATGTCAAAGCAGTTCCTGCAAGTCTCCGTAACCGAGTAAAGACTGTGAGTCTTTCTCGACTCGCTCGTAACGAGCAGCTACTGGAGCAGAAACTGCACCAGAAGAACCACGTGCAGTGGTTCACCCAGCTGTACGAGGCGATGGCCGAGAGCGGGCAAGACTTCAGACAAGAACAACGGCGTACAATCAGAGGACGGATTCAGTGGTACGACTCGCCTATTTACGTACTAACTGATCAGAACAGGCTTGCACCCGCGAACACCGTTTACTTGCGTGATATCCCCGGTGAAGTGATTCAGTTACGCAAGAAATTTAGCGAAGTCGACGATCTCCTCGAGTCCTATCAGCTGATCCATCCGAAGCTCACCACGCCAAAACTTGCCAAGTTCTTCCAGGAGCGCACCCATGTACAGTCTGTTGACTACGACAAGGTTTGCCGAACGATCTTCCTGCCCAAGCTGGGGATCGGAGCCCAGGCGCCGCCACAGGACGAGTTGGTCGCTTACACACGGCTGCTACAAAAGGGACCAAGGTTGTCGGAGCCCATCTGGGTGCTTACGAAAACAGGGAGTCTCAAGCCGTCAAACCAGGTCTTCTTCAGCAGCGCGTATTCACCGGATGAAGATTGGGAGCGGAATGCTAGGTACGTGCCTCACATGGATTTTCTTAGCGAAGAGTATCTCCAAGGCGTACCCCGTGCGGAGAGAGCAGGTTGGAAGGAATTCTTTGCAAGTGTCGAGGTGAAAGAGCAAGCCGGCAATCCGCATGTTGAACAGTTCGCCATGGCCTTCGTGGAGCAGAAGCTCAGCGGAGAATTAAGGAACTTCGTCTCCAAGAATCGCCAGCAACATGGCTACGATCGTGAGGCGACCTCCATTGCCGACGGCCGCCGCGTTTTGCTCGAGATCAAAGGCCAGAAAGCCGAACACCCTGTCGAGCTGGTCGGGAACGAGCCTACGGCCGCAAAGCAGGCGAAGCAGAACAACGTGCCTTTCTGGGTTTGTGTGGTCCCAGGCATACCTGAAAATCCCAAGCTGTGGGTCATTGAGGAACCCTTAGACGCGGGCGAATTCAATGTCGTGACAATTGACATTGCCAACTGGAAGACTCGCGGCCGGCGCGTGGTTTAGAATCTTGAAAGTAGGCAGCGAAGACGGCGTCTACAAGTAAGTGATCTGAGGAGTTAATAGTTTAAGGTTGGTGAGTAAGTGCCACACCGTCTGGCGGCGTCGAAAACGTCCGGGAACGCCTGATCGATAAAATTGAAATAGTCGGGTGCCGCAGGGGTCCCCTACGACCGGGTTGTCCGGTTGAGCGTGCTGTTGACCCTTCTGCTCAATCTTTACCGCCGAGTCGGAGTTTCACGACAAAGAATTTAAAGCAGCAACCGTAATGGCGGGGAGGGGGCGGTGCTTTGAGCGCTCCTGTCACAGATTCGTAGCGGGCGTGGGATCCCGGTGACCGAGGAGCTGGAGGTCCTCACGATCGTCACCGGACGGCTCGAATCCGCCGGGATCGGGTACATGGTGACGGGGTCCATCGCTACCAACTATTATGCGGTGCCGCGCATGACGCGGGACATCGACATCGTGGTGGAGCTGTCGGCTCGCGATGCCGAGCGGGTCTGCGCCCTGTTCGAGGGGGACTTCTACGTTGACCGGAACGCGGTGCGCGAGGCGATCGCGACGCGCGGTACCTTCAACATGATCCACCACGCGCACGTGGTCAAGGTGGACCTGATCGTGCGCAAGGACAGCGAGTACCGGCGCGAGGAGTTCGGGCGGCGCCGTCGGGCATCCGTCGAGGGGCACGAGTTCGCCATCGTCGCGCCGGAGGACCTGATCATCTCGAAGCTCGACTGGGCCAGGGACACCCGGTCGGAGGTCCAGTTGAGCGACGTTCGCAACCTCCTGACCTCGATCCCCGACCTCGACCGGGAGTACCTCGGGCGCTGGAGCGAGCGGCTCGGGCTCGGGGACCTCTACCGCGAGGCGGCCCGGTGACCGACACCCGGCCGGAGGTCGCTCGGAGATATCGGGAGCTCTTGCTCGCGCGCTCGGGCGAGGAGCGCCTGAGGATCGGGGGCTCGATGCGCGCCACGGCCCAGGCGCTTGTCCGGGCGTCTGTGCTCGCCGCGAACCCGCGCGCCTCTCCGGCCGACCTGCGGCGGGCGCTGTTCCTGCGCTTCTACGGCCATGAGTTCGACGCGGACACGCGGGCTCGCATCGCGATCTGGCTCGGCCGGGACGATCCAGCGCCCGGCGCGGCGCCGAGACGGGTGCCTGTGAACTGGGACGACCTGGAGATGGCGCTGACTTCGAACGCCGGCGAGTGGACCTGCTACCTTGACCTGCGCGGCGGTGAGGTGCTCATGGTCCCGATCGACCGCTTGGGTGACGACGACTGGCCCTCGGAGGAGGAGATCGATGCGGGCCTCGCCGCAGGCCATGTCGTCCACATCGAGCCGCTCGACTCCCGGGTCGAGTACGGCTGGATGGCGGACTTCGCCGCGTCCGTCCGCGACGCTCGCCTGGGCGACCGGCTGGAGGTCGCCCTGGATGGTCGTGGCGCCTTCCGCCGGTTCAAGGACGTCCTGTTAGACCACCCCGCTCAGCGCCAGGCGTGGTTCGCCTTCCGGGACGAGCGCCTGCATGACGCGGCGCGCGACTGGCTCGCTGACCACGACATTGCGCCGACGACTGCGCCGCCGAGCAGGCCGCGAAGCGGGTAGGCGAGGGAGGGTTGGAAGTGGACGCCGTGGATATCTTCGGCTACAAGGGGGAGTTCTTTCGGGTGCTCCAGGAGACGGGGCGGAGCCAGACGGCGGTGATGACGATCGGGCCGGGAAAGGACGCCGGGCCCGAAGAGGTTCACGAGGGCGATCAGATCATCTACGTTGTCGAGGGCGAGGCGATCATCCGGGTGGGCGAGAAGGAGCACTGCGCCGGGTCGGGGGCTCTCGTGATGATCCCCGCCGGGACGCGGCACCACGTGAAGAACCCCGCGTCCCGTCCGCTCTTCTTCCTTACCGTCTACGCTCCGCCCCAGTACTGACGCCGACCATCTCGCGACACCCGCTGGTCTGTCACGAAAAATGCGGCGCTCGGCCAGGTTGTCGCCCTCGCGACCCAGAGAAAATCGCGCAGGACCGTCATTTTTGCGCCGGAACGTAGCTAAGCGCCTCGCTTGAGAGGCACCAATTCTCCGGGCCGAGTCATTCGGTACTTTCGTCCGCTCCGAATCCTCCTCCGCGTCGTTTCAGGCAGTCGGTTCAGCGCCTCTTCATGATCGGTAGGATAAGTAACACCAAATAACACAGAGGTTTGCCCGTATGAGAACACGCGCCACCGTGACCGTTTCAATTCCGCCGGAGATGATCGACGCGGTCGAGAAGGTCCGAAAGGCCGAGCATCATACCCGCTCGGAGCTCGTCCGCGAAGCACTCCGCACCTACTTCATGCTGGCCGGGCGCGCGTACACCCCTACCCGCGCCGAGCAGCGCGCCATCGAGCAGGGCCGAGCAGCCATCGGTCGAGGGAACTACTTCACCCTCAAGGAGTTCCGCGCGTATGTGGGAGGTGAGAGTAAAAAAGCCCGCGCGAAAAAGCGTCTTACGCGCGCCTCGACCACGACGACCTACCGTCGTCGGTAAGCGCTCGGAACCCGCGGCCTAACCTACGGAAGCCGGAAGCCGTGGAGCCCGCGATAGTCCACGGGCTGGGGCGGCCTCCATCCCTCGAGGAGTGTCGGCGCGGGCTGGTAGACGTCGACGCCGAGGGGACGACAGGTCGAGGTCGGGTCGGCCGCGTCCGGACCCCACATCGCGACCGAGAGATCGCCGTGGGGGCAGGTGGAGAAGGCGCAGAGCAGGTCGATCTCGGCGAAGAACTCGAAGAAGTCCCCCTTCCGTGCGGGGCTCGGCTTGACGAAGTAGCGGCCGTCCCGGGTCAGGCCGGTCACCATGAAGATGTTGAGAACATCGTGGACGTCCGACTCGCTGAGGCCGTAGGGGACAACGGCACGCACCAGGTTCGAGTGGCAGCAGTAATCGAATTCCTCGCCGTTCAGGAGCTTGTGGACGTACGGATCGCACCGCGTGCCGAGCAGGTCGTGGCACCCGGCCCCGTCCTCGTCGATGCCGTAGTTGACGGTGTCGTTGGTGATCGTGAGCATCGGCCGGAGGTAGGGGAGGCAGGACCAGAGGCGGTCGTAGGTCGTCACGTGGCTCCGGTGGAGCTGCTTGGTGCGCGCGGCCCAGAAGCGCTCGCGCGGGTTGTGGAGGTTCCAGGCGTTGAAGTCGGCGACCTGCGGCCCTTCGACCACGACGATCCGGCAGAGCTGTCCGGCGCGGACCGGCCAGGCCTTGCCTGAGCGAATGGGAACGATGAAGCTGTCGACCGGGGTTCGCGTGTCGGTCTCGGAGGCGAGCCGGCGGTAGAACTCCCGGTCGGCGTCGACCGGCGTGCCAGGTTGCCGCGCGTAAATCACCCGTGGTTTTGCCATCGCAGCACCTCGCTGGGCTCGGACCTCACTCGGGGCAGGCCCGATGTTATACTGCCATATCCCATGGAGCGACGCGCGTGTCTCCACAGGCGGTGCGACCCGGGAGGCTGCGGCGCGTGAGCCCGCGGGCATTCCTCCCGAGCCTGGCGGTCGTCTTCCTGGTAGGGTGCGCTGGCCTGGCTCTCCTGAGCCCGGCTGACTTGCCGGCCTACCCCTCCAGGTCTTAGGCACCCCTCCAGGAGCATGGCTGGATGGTACAGGGGAGCCCGGGCGGTGGTCTGGTTCTACAAGGGCCCCCTTTAACGCAAGCCTCTGCTCATCTCCTAGGAATTGAGTGCCACACTGGCCTCGCCCGACGCCGAACAGACGGCGTCACAAACAAAAGGAGGAGCAAAGCCATGGCCACCACCGATCAGACCCCCCTCGACCAGACCGATGTCAGCGCCCTGGACTGGGGCCCCGACGCTCCGCGAGGCGGCAAGGCCGTCATGGGCCGGATCCTGAAGGAGAATGCGACGGTCCCGCTCTTCTTCGGGCAGACGATGATCCAATCGCTGCGCGACGTGGGCTACAACCACACTACGTCTGCTTTGTGCGAGCACGTCGACAATGCCATCCAGGCCGGCGCGACCGAGATCAGGGTGTACCTCCGGCAGACCGGCAAGAAGGGCGATTACCAGACCGACGCCGCGGTCTATGACAACGGCTCGGGCATGCCGGCAACGGTGTTGAAGGTCGCCACGTCCTTCGGTGGCTCGACGACCTTCGGCAACCGCACCCGGATCGGCCGCTTCGGGATGGGAATGAAGACGGCAGCGCTCAGCATGAGCCCCGTGATGGAGCTGTATTCATGGCAGGAACCGGGCGCCATCTACAACATGACGCTCGACGTCGAGGCGGTCGGGAAGGATCGGCGGAACCTCGTCGAGCTGTCCGAGCCGACCATGCTTACCGAACTGCCCGACGAGGTCGCGGACATTTTCAAGAAGCCGATGATCTATCCAACCGACCGCACCGAGCAGGAGCTGCTCGCGCCGGGCGGCGTGGATCTCGAGGAGCGCCTGGGCCGCTCCGGCACGATTGTGTATATGCCGCAGTGCGACCGGCTTACCTACGCGAAGGCGAGCACGCTGGTCGATCACGCAGTCAAGGAGATGGCCCGGGTCTACCGGAGGGCTATCGGTACCGGCCTGAAGCTATTCGTTAACAATCGACGCGTCGAGGCGGTCGACCCGACCTACTCGATGCCCAACGCCCGCCACACGCGCCTGGATGATCTGCTGGTGAGGTTGAGCCGGCTCATCGTCTCGAAGTCGGTGCAGGTCAACATCACCGAGAGGGGGACGGAGACCGCTCCGATCACGATTAAGCTGTACCGGCTGCCCATTGAGGACTGGATGTCGCTCCCGCGCAAGACGCTGCGCAACGATCTGAAGGTCTTCGATGGGAACACAGTGTCGATCCTCCGGAATGACCGCGAGGTCTTCGCCGGGCCGATGCCGTGGCTGACGACCCGACACAGCGTCACCCACTGGTACCGCGTCCAGATCGACTTCCCTGGCGTCCTCGACGAAGCATTCGGCGTTGCCGCGAACAAGCAGGGCGTGCGCCTGAAGGGGTACGTCCAGGACGCGATCAAGGAAGCGCTCGGCGACGAGATCACGACCATCAACGATGAGATCAAGCGCTTCCAGGCCCAGCAGGCGGCGGCGCGGGAACCCGCGAAGCCCAGCCCCAGCGAGGCGAGGGCTGGCGAGGCCGACCCTTTCCAGCAGAACCCGCTCTCGGGGGCACCGACGCCCGAGGAGGAGGCCCAACTCGACGAGAACCTGCGTGGCCTCGCTCTGACCCTGAAGAGGGAGGGCGAGACCGACGAGCAGGCGTTCGAGCGCGTGAAGAACTCGCAGTACATCATCGACTTCAAGCACGACGAGTACTGGCCTTTCTACGACGTGAAGCATCGCTTCGGCCGGATCATCCTGACGATCAATACAGCCCACCCGTTCTTCGGCGAGCTGTACGATCCCGTCCGGAAGATGGGCTTGCAGCAGACGGGAGCTGATGGCGATGAGGTCGCGGCTCCGCCTGACGGGAAGTCTGGGCCGATCCTGGCTCTCGATCTTCTCTTGCTGTCCCTGGCTCGAACCCAGAGCCGCCTGTCTGGGATCGATAATGAATCCCACCAGTTGCTCGACCGCCTCCGCCGCGAGTGGTCCGAGACCTACCGCGTCCAGCTCACGGCCTGACGGTCGTAGGGCGGTGCCGATGCAGGAGAGCGTCGGCACCCCCTTGCCGGCCTTCTGCCTTTAGCGTATCCTGTGGAGGAATACAGGGTCGCAGATCGACTGTAACAGCAGTCGGTTCTCGACTCCTTTGAGCTGATTGTAGGAACCCGCACCGGTGGCTCCACGTTGGGCACAGCGTCCCAGCGCGGAGAACCGGCGGCGGGAAGGTGTACGGGCCCGAATCATCAGACCCGCAGGCCAACAGGGGCCTGCACAGAAGAAGGGAGAACATGATGTCGGAGCTTCCGTGGAGCATCTATGCGCGTCTCCAGCAAGAACTCGGGCGCAGCTGCTACGTCAACAACCACACCTGGTGCGTCAACAACCACACCTGGGGACTCGAGCAGGGGCTGAACCGGCTACTTGCTGAGAACCCTCCTGCCGGCGAAGAAGTCGACCGCGCTGTCCGAAGCGAAAGCCGCAAGGAGCGGTACCGAACGCGGCTGCGGCGCAGCCGTCTCGCGATCGAACACTCGCCTCGAAACCCGGAGAATGCTCTCGACGCCCGCCTGCGCCTGCATCGGGCGGAGGCGCAGGTCACCGTCGAGGAGTGGGCACTCCTTCGTGCCGTCGGTGAGGGTCGCGAGTACAAGGAGATCGCCGACGTTACCAAGGTTGCGGCCGGAACGCTTCGGGCTCGGGTTCTTCGTCTTCGTCGCAGCTTGGTCGCTCACGCCGGCAACGGCGGCGTCAAGTTGCCCGTGAGGGGAGGAGATACGTCCGGTACATAGGTACGTGGAAGTAGTGACCGATAAAAGGCCCTTTATGATGTCATAAGCGCGTTGGCCTCCCGCCCAGCCTGGAGCATAGATGGGATGAAGCGGCCCGGTGGGGAGCCCCAAGTGCGCGAGGATCTGCGAGGTGGGCCAGGCGGGAGCCTGGGGAGGTGACCCAGGGGGCATTCGGCTCGCCCCCGAGCGGGACGACCCGGGCCCCGGCCCGCCGGCCGAGAGCGACACGCCCCAGGACTGAGTCCGGCGCGCACCGGCCAGGCCTTGCCGGAGCGAAGGGGAACGATGAAGCGGTCGGCCAGGGTTCGCGTGTCGGTCTCGGACGCGAGCCGGCCGTAGAACTCCCGGTCGGCGTCGACCGGCGCGCCCGGTTGCCGCGCGTAAATCACCCGTGGTTTTGCCATCGCAGCACCTCGTTGGTGTCGGGCCTCACTCGGGGCAAGCCCGGTGTTATACTGCCATATCCCATGGAGCGACGCGCGTGTCTCGAGGGCCAGCGCGACCGGGGAGGTTGTGGCGCGTGAGCCCGCGGGCATTCCTCCCCAGCCTGGCACTCGTCCTCCTGGTAGGGTGCGCTGGCCCGGCTCTCCTGAGCCCGGCTGACTTCCCGTTGCACGCGACCGACGATCCGTTCTTCAACCTCCACTGGCGCGTGGAGCGGGAAAACGGTGTGGTCCGGGCGGTGGGGGTGGTCGAGGCGGCGCGCGTGGACGGGATCGCCGAGGTCACGCTCGAGCTCGTGGGGTTCGACGCGAGCGGCCGGCTCGTGAGTCGAGGCCTCGGTCGGACCATTGGCGGGCGCCTCCTCCGGTGGCAGGCCCGGCCCTTCACGGTCCGGCTGAGGCCGCTCGGCCGGGAGGCGCGCTTCGATCTCAGGGTCTGGAGCTTCGCCTGGGAAGGCGGCCGGGATCGCGGGGCACGGAGCGGGCGCTAGGAAACCCGGAGGGGGGCTACGCCCCCCTTCCGGACCTCCCCCCAAGGAACTGCGCGGGCGAAGCCCGCGCTCGGAGTGGAACATCATGGCCTCGGCGGTGTGGCTCAGGCGAGCCGCGCGGCTTACCGGGACGGCCCGCTAGGCTGACGCCTGGAGAGCGGGCGGGCGATGGCGCACGAGTTCGGGTATCTGTTCACCCCGATCCGGGTGGGCTCGCTCACGCTGAAAAACCGGATCTTTTCCACCGGCCATGCCGAGGCCATGGCCGAGGGCGGCAAGCCGACGGCCCAGCTCCGGCGCTACCACGAAGCCAAGGCGCGGGGCGGCTGCGCGCTTACGATCTTCGGCGGATCCACGAGCGTCCACCCCTCCTCGCCGGCCGCCGCGTGGCGGTTGATCGCCAACCACGACGACTCGGTCATCCCCTCCTACCGGGAGTTGGCCGTGGCGATCCACCGGCACGACTGCCTGATCTTCACCCAGCTCACCCATCTGGGGCGGCGGGCCCAGTCCGACAGCGAGGGCTGGCACGTTCTGCTGGCGCCGTCCCAGATTCCCGAAGCGATCCACCGCGAGGTCCCGCACGAGCTGGAGCCCGAGCAGATCGCCGAGCTAGTCCGCGCCTTCGGGGACGCGGCGCGTCGGTGTCGCGAGGGAGGCCTGGACGGGATCGAGATCTCCATGGCCCACAACCACCTGATCGACCAGTTCTGGTCCCCGCTCTTCAACCACCGGACCGACGCGTACGGGGGGAGCCTGGAGAACCGGATGCGCTTCGGGTTCGACGTCCTGGCGGAGATCCGACGTCAGGTGGGGCGGGACTTCGTGGTGGGCGCGCGGATCTCCGGGGACGAGTTCACGGCCGGCGGCCTGACGGCGCACGAGATGGCGGAGATCGCGCGGCGTCTGGCCGCGTCGGGCGTCGTGGACTTCCTCTCGGTCATCGGCGGCGGCGCCCATACCTACCAGCTCCAGGCCGCCGCGATCCCGAACATGAGCTTCCCGGTCGCGGTCTACGTCCCGCTCGCAGCGGCGATCAAGCGGGCCGTGCCCGGGATGCCGATCTTCCACGCGACCCGCATCGTGGACCCGGTCCACGCCGACCAGCTCCTCGCCGCGGGGCACATCGACCTGGTCGGCATGACGCGCGCGCTGATCGCGGACCCGGAGATGCCGCGCAAGGCGCGGGAAGGGCGCTTCGACGACATCCGCCAGTGCGTGGGGGCAAACGAGGGGTGCATCGACCGGATCTACCAGGGGAAGCCGGTCACCTGCGTCCAGAATCCAGCGGTGAGCCGGGAGGACGAGCTGGGCGAGGTCCCGCCCGCGCCGAGCCGGAAGAAAGTTCTCGTGGTGGGCGCTGGCGTCGCCGGCCTCGAGGCGGCGCGGGTGGCGGCCCTCCGCGGTCACCGGGTCATGCTCTTCGAGAAGGAAATGGAGGTGGGCGGGCAGGTGCTCCTCGCCGCGCGCACCCCGGCCCGTGCCGAGTACGCAGGGATCGTCCGGTTTCTGCGGGTCCAGATCGCCAGGCTCGGCGTGGAGGTCCGTCTCGGCGTCGAGGCGACCCCTGAGCTGGTTCTGGCGGAGGGCCCGGAGGCGGTGGTCATCGCGACCGGCTCTCACCCCTACGTGCCTCCGGTTGCCGGGGTTGACGGCAAGCATGTCGTGACGGATCGGGATGTGCTTCTCGGGCGGGCGACGGTGGGAGAGCGCGTCGTGCTCGTGGACGATATCCACACGCAGCAGGCCCTCTCCACCGCCGAGCTCCTGCTCTCCCAGGGGAAGCGCGTCGAGGTGATCTCGCGGCTCTTCTACCCTGGGCAGGACATCGGCATGACCTCCATCGTGCCGCTCTACGCCCGCCTCTTCGCGCGGGGTGTCATCCTCATCCCCCACACCGAGCTGCGCGCGATCGAAGGCTCGACCGTGCTCGTGGCCAATGTCTACTCCGGCCAGGAGCGCAGGATCGAGGGCGTGGACACGATCGTGCTCGCGATGGGGAGCCGCTCCACGGACCACCTCTATCGCGCGCTGAAGGGGAAGGTCCGGCGGCTCTACGCTGTGGGCGACTGCGTGGCGCCGCGTGGGGTCCACCACGCCATCCTCGAGGGGACCCGCGCCGCGCGCGCGATCTAGCCGCGTGGGGTCTTGCGTCCGGAGCCGGCTATGGGTCAGCGCATCGGGGTGGACGTCGGCGGGACCTTCACCGACCTGGTCGTCTGTGGCGAGGGTGGGGAAGCGCTGCGCTCTCTCAAGGTTCTCACTACGCCCGACGCTCCGGCCCGGGCTGTGCTCGAGGGGATCCGGAGCCTCGGCGTAGGCTCGGCCCCACTCACCCACGGCACCACCATCGTCACCAACGCGATCGTCGAAGGCCGGGGGGCCGTCACCGCGCTGGTCACGACCCGCCACTTTCGCGATGTCCTCGAGATCGCGCGCCAGAACCGCGCCGACCTCTACCGCCTGGACCTCCCTCCCAAGCCGCCGCCGCTGATCCCGCGCCACCTGCGCTTCGAGGTGACTGAGCGGCTCGCCGCCGACGGGCGCGTGCGCGTCCCTCTGGCCGAGGCCGAGCTTCCCGCCCTCGTCGAGACGCTGCGCGCCCAGGGAGTGGAGGCGGTGGCGATCTGCCTCCTGCACAGCTACGCCGCGCCTGAGCACGAAGCGCGGCTCGCGGCGGCCCTGAGGCGGAGTTTCCCCTACGTCTCGGCCTCCCACGAGATCAACGCCGAGTTCCGGGAGTACGAGCGCTCGGCGACGACGGCGCTGAACGCCATGGTGATGCCGCTGGCGGAGCGGTACCTGGCTGATCTCGAGGCTTCCCTCGCCCGCGCGGGTGCCGGCGGGACGCTCCGACTTCTCCAGTCGAACGGCGGGATGATGTCGGCCCTGGCGGCGCGGCGCCGGCCGCTGGCGATGGCCGTCTCTGGCCCGGCGGGAGGTGTGGCGGCCTCGTCGCACCTGTCCCGCGCGCTCGGCATCCGGCACGCCATCGCCTTTGACATGGGGGGGACCACCACCGATGTCTGCCTCATCGCCGACGGCGCCGCCCAGACCATCTCCCAGCGCCGCCTCGGCGGCCACCCGATCCGGCTCCCTTCGCTCGCTGTGGAGTCGATCGGCGCAGGCGGGGGCTCGATCATCTGGATCGACCAGGCCGGCGCGCTCAGGGTCGGACCCCGGAGCGCCGGGGCTCATCCCGGTCCGGCCTGCTATGCGCGAGGCGGCGAGGCGCCGACGGTTACGGACGCCCATCTGGTCGCGGGAACGCTCAGGCCCGACGCGCTGCTGGGCGCATCCCTCCGCATCGAGCGCGAGCGTGCCGAAACGGCCCTGGCCCCGGTCGCGGCGCGCCTCGGGCTCCCGCTGGTCGAGGCCGCCGCTGGCGCGCTGGAGGTCACCAACGCGGCGATGCTCCGGGCGATCAGGCTGATCTCGGTCCAGCGCGGGTTCGACCTCCGCGACTTCACCCTGATCGCGTATGGCGGCGCCGGGCCGCTCCATGCCGGCCGGCTGGCGCGCGAGCTCGGCATGCCGCGCGTGGTGGTCCCGGCCCACGCCGGTGTGTTCTCGGCGCTGGGCTGCGTGGTGACGGACCTGGTCTACGACCTGGTCCAGACCTACCGGGCATCCCTCGAGGCCGTCACCGCAGATGAGCTGAACCGGCGCTTTCTCCCGCTGGAGGCGGCGGTGGTGGAGCCGCTCGTCGCCGAGGGGTACGGGGCCGACGCGATCACCCTCGCCCGGAGCGCAGACGTCCGCTACCGCGGTCAGAACTACGAGCTGGAGGTGCCGTGGCGCGGGGCGCTCGACGCCTTTCGCCAGGACTTCGAGGCGCTGCACCGGCGGCTCTACGCCTACGCCACAGGCGAGACACTCGAGTGCGTGAATCTCCGCGTCAGGGCGCGCGTTCCGACGGACGAGGTCCGGCTGCCCGAGTGGACGCGGGGCGGCTCGGGCCAGCCCTTCGACGAGCGGCGGGCGTATTTTCAGGAGACGGGGGAGACGACGCTTCCGATCTACCGCCGGGATGACCTGGTGCCTGAGCAGCCGCTGAAGGGACCGGCCCTGATCGAGGATTCCTGGGCCACGGCTTTGATCTATCCCGGGCAACGGGGCCAGCTCGACCGCTTCGGCAATCTCCACCTGGAGGCGAGCCCGTGACGAAGGCGCCGGTCAACCCGATCACGCTCGAGGTGGTGCGGAACGCGGTCTTCGCGATCGCCGAGGAGATGAGCGCCATCGTCATGCGCTCGGCGCGCTCGCCGCTCCTCAAGGAAGCCGGCGACCTGTCGAGCGCGCTCACCGACGCCCGGGGCCGCCTGATCGCCCAGGGCAAGGACATCCCGATCCACCTCGGCGTCATGGCGTTCACGGTGAAGGAGTTCCTCAAGCGCGTGGCGCGCCGCCAGCTCAGGGACGGGGATCAGTATTTCCTGAACGTCCCGGAGGTCGGCGGCAACCACCTCCCGGACGTCAAGGCGATCCGCCCCGTCTTCGCGGGCGGTCGCCTGGTCGCGTTCGCCATCACCCTGGCCCACTGGGCTGACATCGGCGGCGCTGTGGCCGGCAGCTATGTCCCCTGGGCGACAGAGGCGTACCAGGAGGGGCTGCGCATTCCGCCGATCCGCGTCTTCACCGGCAAAGGCCCCGAGCCCTCGGCGATGGAGTTCATCCTGGGCAACCTTCGCGGCCGGGAGGAGCGGGAGGGGGATTTGCTGGCACAATACGCGGCGAATGAGGTGGCAGCGCGCCGGCTCGGGGAGCTGTTCGAGCGCTACGGCGTCGGCACCGTGCTGGCGTGCTTCGAGCGCTTCCGGGTCGAGTCCGAATCCCAGATGCGCGCCGCGATCCGCTCGATCCCCCCGGGGGTGTACGCGGGGGAGGACTGGGTGGACGACGACGGGATCGAGGACCGTCCGATCCCGGTGCGGGTGCGGGTGACGATCCAGGGCGACCGGGCGGCCTTCGACTTCGCCGGCACCGGGCCCCAGGCCAGGGGGCCGGTGAACACGACGCCGTTCGTCGCCTGCTCGGCGGTTTACTACAGCCTCAAGGCGCTGGTCGGCCCCGAGATCCCGACCAACGACGGCTGCTATCGTCCGATCCGGGTCAGCGTGCCGCCCGGGACCGTGCTCAACCCTTCGCCCGAAGCCCCGGTCGTCGGGGGGAACCACGAGACTTCGCAGCGGGTCGTGGACGCGATCTTCAAGGCCCTGGCTCCGGCGATTCCGGATCGGATCACCGCCGGAGGACCGACCACCGCGGGGCTCCTCCTCTTCGGCGGACGGCGGGATGGACGGTGGTATATCCTCTACGAGGTCCACGGCGGCGGCGAAGGGGCGGCGGCCCACCGGGACGGCGCCCACGCCGTGCGCGTCCACATGTCCAACGTGATGAACACGCCGGCGGAGGTCATCGAGGCGGAGTACCCGATCGAGCTGCTCCGCCACGAGCTGCGGGCGGGGAGCGGCGGCGGCGGCGCTCACTCGGGCGGGCTCGGCCAGGTGCGCGCCTACCGGCTCCTCGGCGACGCGACCCTGACCACGATGCTCGAGCGACGGGTCGTCCCGCCCTGGGGCGTCTTCGGCGGCGCCGACGGCCTGCCCTACCGGATCACGCTGGAGCGAGACGGAGAGCTGCGCGAAGTGAAGGGGAAGGAGACGCTTCCGCTCCGGCCCGGCGACGTGGTAACGATCGAGACCTCGGGCGGCGGCGGCTATGGCTCCCCGAGCGCGCGTCGGACCGAGCTGATCGAGCGCGACCGGCGAGAAGGCTATCGGTGAGGCTCCATCACGCCATGAGTACCACCGTGGCTCCTTCTCTTCCCCGCTGAGTGGTCTTCACGCGGCTGCTCAGCCGTCCTTGACGGTTCCACTCGTCGTGATCGGCCTCCCATAGGTGCTCTTCTGTGCCGTGATAGCATCGGCGGAAACTCTTCACTCACAGGAGTCGTGTATGGGAGCGCTACGGACCAAGACACTCGGACGGCCCAGGAACTCCCGGGGCACAAGGAGTGGGCATGACCATGATCTATGCCCACGTGTTGAGCGGGGGCGGGTGTGGCGTGTACAGCCCGGCGGATCGCCTGTGACGGCGGTTTGGTAGCCTGATATACTGCGGGCTGATATCCGGATGGACTGCGAGCTTCGCAGTGTTCAGCGGAGACCAGAGGCTCGACAAAGGTTTGCAACGGCCGGATATTGTTGCTGATTTCGTTTCCGGACGCGGAGAGGTTACCGAGATCGGCTGCAGGCATAGCCTGCAAGAGACTCAATAGTTAGCGGTCATCAACCCGCAGGGGGACACACAATGACGAAGGGGAATTACACGGCTGTGGTGAAAAAGTCCGGCGATTGGTGGATCGGTTGGATTGAAGAGGTACCCGGCGTTAATTGCCAAGAGCACACCCGCGATGAGCTGCTGGAGAGCTTGCGCATAACGCTCAAGGAAGCCTTGGATTTCAACCGCCGCGAGGCGCTCGAAGCTGCCGGAGAAGGCTACGAAGAAGAATCGATCGCCTTATGAAGCGCGGCGACCTGCTGCGCCATTTACGCGCATGGCTGCGAACTGTTGCGCGAGGGCGCGCCATTCATGGTGGTACAACGCGAATCAGAACAAGCGCTCCGCCATCCCGAGGCACACTGAGATCGACGATCACCTCGCGACCAAGATATGCAAGGACCTTGGCGTTCCGCGCGTCAAGTGACCGCTAACCACCGGTTGGGACGCAACCCAAAAGACGGTCTGACTGACGCGCGGGCACGGGCGGTTTGACTTTCAGCGTTTCGAGGTTTGCATCGCCAGCAACTGGCCGACGCTCGAATCGTTTCAGCAAGCCCGATTCTCTTTCGGCCGAAATGGGGAAGACTTTTTCCTTTGATGAGGCGACTTCGATCGAATGTCCAGGTCGGGCCGCTTATGACGCGCGGCATTCCGCCTAACCGGCGACCGGGGCTGGCGGCTGTGTGCCTTCGCGAATGGCGACGGGGCTGTCGATGAGGCTTCAAGATCAGGTAGCGCTCGTCACGGGCGCGGCCAAGGGGATGGGACGCGCCATCTCGCTCAGGCTCGCGGGCGAAGGCGCCCACCTGACGCTGGCGGCCCGCGAGGTCCCGCCCCTCGAGACGCTGGGCCGCGAGGTCGAGGCGCTCGGCCGCCGTGCCCTCGTCGTCCCGACCGACGTGCGCGAGGAGGCCTCGGTCCGGGCGATGGTCGAGCGGGCGCTGGAGACCTTCGGTCAGATCGACATCCTGGTGAACACCGCCGGGATCACCGGCCCGATCGAGACGCCGGTCCAGGAGGTCAAGGTGGAGGAGTGGGACGAGGTCCTGGCGGTGAACCTGCGCGGCACCTTCCTCTGCGTCAAGCACGTCCTGCCCACCATGCTCGCCCGGCGGAGCGGAAAGATCGTCAACATCGCCGGGACCTCGGGTCTGCGTGGCTACAAGCTCCGAGCTGCCTACTCCTCCTCGAAGTGGGCCGTGCGCGGCTTCACCCGCACCGTCGCCCTGGAGGCAGGGCCGTACAACGTGAACGTCAACTGCGTGGCGCCGGGGATCGTGGGCGGCGACCGGATGGACAAGCTCTGCCGGGAGAAGGCGCGAAAGCGCGGGTGGACCCCGGAGCAGGTCTACGCGGAGTACGTCAACGAGATGGCGCTCCGCCGGGTCACGATCGCCGAGGACGTGGCCGGCGCCGTGCTCTTCGTCTGCTCGGACGAGGCGCGGCAGATCACCGGGCAGACGATCACCGTGGACGGCGGCTGGGACGTGTAGATCCTCGGAGGGGGCCTCGACGGCCCCCTCCGAGCCACCCCCGGGAGGGTTGCGCCGGCCGGGTACGCGCGCCGAAGGCGCGGGTGGGCGCTCGAACGCGCTGTAACCCGACACGCTTCTAGGGCTGACGCGACCGAGCGCGCGTCAGCCCGGCCGACGGACGCCGGCCGGGCTGACAGGGAAAGAGACGCGATGGTTCCGTTCGAGTACGAGGCGCCGGGCACGATTGACGAGGCGATCGCGCTGCTGGCGAAACACCGCGACGAGGCAAAAGTGCTGGCGGGCGGCCAGAGCCTGGTCCCGCTCCTGAACTACTGGCTCGCCCGTCCCCGGGCTGTGCTCGACATCAACCGCCTGCCGCTCGACGGCGTCCGGGTCGAGGACGGCAGGCTCCGCCTCGGCGCCCTGACTCGCCACGCGACGCTCGAGGACTCGGACGCGATCGCCCAGGCCTGCCCGGTGCTCGCTGAGGCCGCGGCGCTGATCGGCAATGTCCGCGTCCGCGCGCTCGGGACGCTCGGCGGAAGCCTCGCGCACGCCGACCCTGCGGCCGAGCTGCCGATGGCGATCGTCGCTCTCGATGCCCGCCTGACGCTTCAGGGGCGCGATGGCCGGCGCACCGTGCCCGCGGGCGAGTTCTTCCGTGGCTACCTCACGACAGCCCTGGAACCTGTCGAGCTGCTCACCGAGGTGGACGTGCCGGTGACGCGCGGGATGGGCCACGCCGTCGAGGAGTTCGCGCGGCGGCTCGGGGACTTCGCGCTGGTCGCGGTGACCGTCCTGATGGGTCTCGACCGTGCCGGCCGTGTCGACGAGGCACGCGTTGCCTTCGCGGGTGTGGCGCCGACGCCGATCCGCGCGCCGGGAGCCGAGGACATGCTCCGCGGCCACGAGCCGACGGCCGAGCGCCTGAGCCGGGCCGCGACTGTCGCCCGCGACAGTCTGGCCCCGGAGTCCGATGCGTTCGTCTCTGCCGCGTACCGGAAACACCTGGCAGGCGTTCTCGCGCGGCGGGCGCTGGCGCGCGCGATGACACGCGCGGTGGAGAGTGCATGCGCGTCAGCCTGACGATCAACGGGCGTTCCCGCGAGCTCGAGGTCGTGCCTAACCAGACGCTGCTCCAGGTGCTGCGGGATGAGCTCGGCAGCTTCGATGCCAAGGAGGGGTGCGGGGAGGGGGTCTGCGGCGCGTGCACGGTGCTGCTCGACGGCCGACCGGTGTCGAGCTGCCTCGTCCTGGCGCCGGCGGCGCGTGGCCGATTCGTCACGACGGTGCGGGGCCTCGCGGGCGACGGGCTCCACCCGCTCCAGGAGGCGTTCGTGCGTCACGGGGCCGTCCAGTGCGGCTTCTGCACCCCGGGCATGCTCCTGACCGCCTACGCCTTCGTCGAGCGCCACCCGCGGGCCGACCGCGAGGCGATCCGGCGCGCTCTGGCCGGCAATCTCTGCCGCTGCACCGGTTACGCGAAGATCCTGGACGCGGTCGAAGCCTACGCGCGCGCGAGGAGCGGGCGTGACTGACGTAGCGCTCGCCCAGGAGCTGCGCCTGATCGGCCGGCCGGTGGCGCGCCACGACGCGCGCGACAAGGTCGCCGCGGCGACGGCGTATGCGGCCGATTGGGCCATGCCGGGGATGCTCCACGGTGCGGTGCTCCGCTCGCCTTACCCGTCGGCGCGAATTCGGCGCCTCGAGACGTCGCGCGCGGCGCGGCTGCCGGGGGTCGTCGCCGTACTGACGGCCAAGGACGTCCCGCGCAACACGCTCTGGACCGACGTGCCGGGCCAGACGACGACGGTCGGCCCGCTCCGCGCGCGAGTCCATGTCCTCGTCGAGGGCCGGGTGCGCTACCAGGGAGAACCTGTGGCGCTCGTCGCCGCCGAGAGCGAGGAGCTGGCGCGCGCCGCGCTGGAGGCGGTCGAGGTCGAGTACGAGCCGTTACCCGGCGTCTTCGATCCGGCCGCGGCGCTCGAGCCCCAGGCCCCACGGGTCCACGAGGAGGGCAACCTCCTCGCTCACTGGCGGGTGCTGACCGGTGACGTCACGGCCGCGCTCGCGCGCGCCGATATCGTCGTCGAGGGCGAGTACCGCACCCAGTTCGTTGACGCGGCTTACCTGGAGCCCGAGTCCGGGGTCGCCTGGATCGATTCCGACGGCGTGATCACGATCCGCGTCTCCACCCAGGTCATCGAGCACTTCCGCGATGTCGCCGAGGTGCTCCAGGTGCCGCAGAACCGTGTCCGCGTGATCGGTACGTACCTGGGCGGCGGCTTCGGCGGCAAGGAGGATGTCACGGTCGAGGTGTACCTCGGGCTGCTCGCGTGGCGGACCGGCCGGCCGGTGAAGATGGTGTGGACACGCCAGGAATCGTTGCTCGCGCGCGCCAAGCGCCACCCCTTCAGGATGCGCTACCGCACCGGCGCCACGCGCAGCGGCGAGCTTGTCGCCCAGCAGATCGAGCTGCTCGCCGACGCGGGCGCCTACGCCTACCTCTCGGCGCTCGTCCTCCTCTACGCGACCGTGACGGCCGCCGGCCCCTACCGCGTGCCGGCGGTGGAGGTGGAGGCCCGCGTCGCGTACACCAACAACCCGCCGACGAGCGCGATGCGCGGCTTCGGCGCGATGCAGGTGGTCTTCGGCTACGAATCCCAGATGGACCGGGTGGCCCGCGCCGTCGGGCTCGACCCGGTCCGCGTGCGACAGCTCAACTCGCTGCGCCGGGGTGACACCCTGCCGGTGGGTCAGGTGATCGAGACGCACGTGGCGCTCCCCGAGCTGGCGGCGCGCGCCTGGGCCGCGCTCGGTGAGGCCTCGCGACCGCGCGCGCCGCACGTGAGCGTGGGCCGGGGGCTCGCGTGCAACTTCCAGCCCTACGGCCGGATCGTCTGGCTCCACGACTGGTCCAGCGCGTGGGTGGGCTTCGAGATGGACGGGAGCGTGGTCGTGCGCACAGGCGTCCCCGACGTCGGCGGGGGCCAGGCCTCTTCGCTCTGCCAGATCGCCGCCGAGGTCCTGGGTGTGGACCTCGAGCGGGTCTCGATCCACATCGCCGACAGCGCGCTCACGCCGCTGGCCGGGACCACGACCGCCACGCGGCAGCTCTACATGTCGGGCAACGCGGTCCTGAAGGCGGCCGAGACCCTGAGGCAGCAGATCCTCGGCGTCGCGGCCTCGATGCTCGGCGACGACGCGGCGGCCCTCGAGATGGCGGACGGCGCCGTGCACGCGCCGGATGGCCGGGCCCTCGCGCTCCCCGAGGTCCTGGCCCGGTGCGCGCGGGTCGGCGTCCCGCGGAGCCACCTCGACGTCTTCCACGCTCCGGCCGGCGAGCCTGTGGATCTCGAGCGCGGCTCCGGCAAGGTCTTCCCCGACTACACCTTCGGCGCCCACGCCGTCGAGGTCGAGGTGGACACTGAGACGGGCGCCGTGCGGGTGCTCAAGCACGTCGCGGCCCACGATGTCGGGCGCGCCATCAACCCCCAGAGCGTGGAGGGGCAGATCCAGGGCGGCGCCGTCATGGGGCTCGGCTACGGCCTGATGGAGGAGGTCGTCCTCGAGGAGGGCGTGAACCTGACCACGTCCTTCGCCGCCTACCTGATCCCGACGGCGCTCGACGTGCCGGACGTCGAGCCGCTGGTCGTGGAGTCCGGGGAGGGGCTCGGCCCCTTCGGCGCGCGCGGGATCGGTGAGCCCCCGATCGGGCCGCCGGCAGCCGCGCTCGCCAATGCCATCGAGGACGCCACGGGCGTCCGCGTCACGATGCTTCCGCTCACGCCCGAGCGTGTCGCGCGCGCCCTCGGTCTCGTCTCGCCTCCCCCTCTCCCCGGTGGGGGAGCGGGAAGGGGTCAGGGGCCAACACCGACCACAACCTGAAGGAGGCAATGCCATGGTTCAACAGCGCCGATTCACTCTCACGCTGGCCCTCGCCCTGCTCCTGGGTGCGCTCGGCAGCCCTGCATCGGCGGCCGACCCGCTCGTGGTGAGCACCTGGGGTGGGAACTGGAAGGACACCGTCGAGCGAGTCATCGCCAAGCCCTTCACCCAGAAGACCGGGATTCCGGTGGAGTTCGAGGTCGGCGGGACGATCGATCGCCTCTCCAAAGCGCGGGTGGCGAAGGCCCAGCCGCTGGTGGACATCACGTTCACCACGACGCACGTCGGACGCCTCTACATCTCGGACGGTCTCTTCCAGAAGCTGGACCTGGCCAAGATCCCCAACGCCAGGGAGATCTTCAGGGAGGCCATCCGGAGCGATTTCCACCTCGGCGTCTGGGCGTACGTCTACACCATCGCGTACCGGACCGATCAGGTGAAGGCGGAGATCACGAAATGGGCGGATCTCTGGGACCCGAAGTTCGCCCGAAAGATCGGCCTCCCCGACTTCGACCCCTCCCACATCATCACCGTGAGCGCCCTCCTGGGCGGCGGGAACGAGAAGGATTGGCAGAAAGGGCAGGAGCGGCTCAGGCGGCTCAAGCCGAACATCGCCGCGTTCTTCTCCACCGACGCCCAGAGCCAGGACCTCATGAAGACCGGCGAAGCCCCGATTCAGGTCATGCTTTCGGTCAACGCCTTCCATCTCGTTGAGCAGGGACTGCCGGTCAAGCTCGTGAGCCCGAAGGATGTGGGCGGGATCGTGGGAATCGATACCGTGGGAATCATGGCCGGGACCAAGAAGGTCGAGGCGGCGTACCAGTTCCTCAACCTGGCTCTCTCCCGGGAGGTCCAGGAGCAGCTTGTCCAGGGGTTCAAGGCGGGGCCGGTCCATGCCAAGGCCCGGGTTCCTGAGAAGCTCCGTGGCCAGCCCGGCGTCTTCACCACTCCTCAGGAGTGGAAGGAGAAGGCCTACATCCTCGATGATGAGACGCGAGCCAAGAATCTCCCGGCCTGGAAGGAGTGGTTCAACGCCAGCATCGTTGCGAAGTAGCCGCGCGAATGGCCCGGGATGCCGCTGAACTCTCAAGCCCGCCGCCGGCTCGGTTGACGGAGGGCGGGGGCGCCCCCGTCCCCGCCCTCTGCCTGGCCCCGGCGCTGGTCGTCATGGCCGCCTTTGCCCTGGGGCTGGCGGCGCTGCTTCAGTACAGCCTGCTCGAGTTCATCCCCGGCTCCCTCCGGACCGGCGGCCTCACCAGCCGGAACTTCCAGCAGGTCGTGGCGCCGCAGTACCTGCGCGCGATCTGGGAAACGATCCTCCTGAGCGTGGCCACGACGCTCCTGACGCTGGTCGCCTCCTACCCGGTCGCCTACGCGCTCGCCCGGACCCGATCGACAGCGCTGCGGTCGTGCCTGTTGATCCTGACCCTCGCTCCCTTCTTTACCGGCGCCATTGTCCGGACGTACGCGTGGATCCTGGTTCTGGGAAACTCTGGGTTCATCAACAGCTTCCTCCTCCGGGCGGGGCTCCTGGAGAACCCCTACCAGATGCTCTTCACGTCCAAAGGCGTCCTGGTCGGGCTCGTCCACTTCTCGATGCCGGTCATGATCCTGATCCTCGCCGCAGGTATCAGTCACATCGATCCCACCTACGAGCGGGCAGCCGCGAGCCTGGGGGCGAACCCCGTGCTGACGTTCCTCCGGGTGACGCTCCCGCTCTCCCTCCCCGGAGTCGTCTCCGGCTCGCTGGTCGTCTTCGCCTGGACCTTCAGCGCCTTCCCCACGCCCGAGCTTCTGGGCGGCGGGCGGGTCAAGATGATCGCGAACGTGGTCAAAGACCTGGCGCTGGACAGCTTCAACTGGCCGGGGAGCGCCGCCTTCGCCGTGGTGGCGCTCGGGGTGACCTTCGTTCTGGTCGCGGCGGTCGCCCGCTCGGTTGAGCGGCTCCGGCCGGGGGGGCATCCGTGAGCGCGACACGGGGAGGCGTCGCGTGGGCCCTCGGCCGGTGGACCGCTCGGCTCGCTGTCGGGGCGCTGGTCGCCTTCATGACCTTTCCCACCGTCGTGGTGATCGTGGCCTCGTTCAACGACACAGCGATCCTCTCGTTCCCGCCCCAGGCCTATTCCCTCCGGTGGTACGCGAACGCCCTCACCTATCCGCAGTTCCAGCGGGCGGCCGTCAACAGCCTCTTCGTGACCGTCGCGACCATGGTCCTCGCCCTCCCCCTCGGCGTTGCCTCTGTGCTGGCTCTCGAGCGCTCCAGGCTCCGCGGGCGCGCCCTGTGGGCTGCCCTCCTGCTCTCGCCCCTCATCATCCCCGGGGTCGTGTCCGGCCTCGGTCTCCTGATCCTGGGCGCCGCCCTCGGCCTGCTCCGGAGCCGGTGGCTGCTCGTCTTCGCCCACATGGTCATCGTCCTCCCCTTCGTGATCCGGAGCCTCTGGGTGAGCGTGACGAACCTGGACCCGAATCTGGAGCGCGCCGCCGCCAGCCTCGGGGCGGGCCCGTGGCGGGTCTTCTGGTGGGTGACCTTGCCGCTGCTCCGGCCGGGGCTGTTCGCGGCCCTCCTCTTCGCCGTGATCATCTCCCTCAACGAGTTCGTGGTGTCGCTCTTCATCTCGACCCGGGTGACCGAGATCCTCCCCGTGGCCATGTTCACCTACGTCGTGAACTACACCGATCCGACGATCGCGGCCCTCTCCACGCTCTTCATCCTCGGCACCTTCCTCAGCGTCTTCCTGGCCGACCGCCTCCTGGACATGAGCTCGATCTTCCAGATCGGTCGCGGCGGCCGTTGGGAGCGGGTGTGATGGCCCGGCCGGCCGTCGAGCTGAAGGCGCTGGTCAAGGCCTTCGGGCCGGTCGTGGCCGTGGACGGCATCGATCTCGCGGTCTACGAAGGCGAATTTCTCTCCTTGCTCGGGCCATCCGGTTGCGGCAAGACGACCACCCTCAACCTCATCGCCGGCTTCATCGAACCGACGCGGGGGCGGGTCCTCATCGACGGGCTGGATGTGACCGGCAGGCCCGCCTACCGGCGCGACCTCGGGGTCGTCTTTCAGAACTACGCCCTGTTCCCCCACATGACGGTCTTCGAGAACATCGCCTTCGGCCTCCGGATGCGAGGGGCGAGCCGGAGCGAGGTGGACCGCCGGGTCTCCGAGGCCCTGGCCCTCGTCAGGCTCGAGCGGCGCGAGGGAGCCTGGCCGTCCCAGCTCTCGGGCGGGATGCAGCAGCGGGTCGCGCTGGCCCGGGCCCTGGTGGTCAAGCCCCGGGTTCTCCTCCTGGACGAGCCGCTCGCGGCCCTGGATAAGAAGCTCAGGGAGGAGATGCGGGCGGAGCTGCGCGAGATCCAGCGCGCGGTGGGGATCACCACGGTCTTCGTCACCCATGATCAGCAGGAGGCGCTCAGCCTCTCCGACCGGGTCGCCGTGATGGAGCTGGGACGGATAGAGCAGACAGGCACTCCCCGGGAGATCTACGAGCGCCCCGCCACCCGCTTCGTCGCGGACTTCATCGGAGTTTCCAATGTCTTTCCGGTCCGAGTCATCGCGAGCCGGGCGGCGGAGGCGGAGGTCGAGTGGGAGGGGGTCGGGCGGTTGCACGTGCGGACGAGATCAGGCCGGGGGCTCCCGCCGGGGAGCCATGCCGAGCTCCTGATCAGACCCGAGCGCATCACGGTCCTCCCGCCGGCCGACACGGGACCCAACGCGGTTCCGGGGCGCATCGTCCGTGTCACCTACCTGGGAAGCCAGACCGAAGCTCGGGTGGAGGTGGGCGGCGGTCGCCTGATTCTCGTCACGCTCGACGAGCACGACTGTCCGGTGCCCCTCGCCGAAGGCGCCGAGGTGCGAGTCTGCCTGCCGCCCGAGGCCTTTCTGGTGCTCTGACGGAGCGGGAGTTAGCGTGGGCGAAGCCGCGCGAGTTGTCGTCGTCGGAGGCGGGATCTGGGGGTGCTCGATCGCCTACCACCTTGCCCGGGCCGGAGTGTCGGACGTCGTGGTCCTCGAGCGCCACGAGCTGGCCTCGGGAAATACCTCGCAGGCCGCCGGGCTCGTGGGCCAGCTCCGCTCCTCGGAGCTGATGGCGCGCTCCATCATGACGGTCGTCGGCAGGCTCACGCGCTGGGAGGCCGAGCACAGGGAGGACTCCGGGTTCCGCCAGGTCGGCAGCCTGAAGCTGGCGCTGACCGACGCGCGGGTCCGCGAGCTGAAGGCGCAAGTGGCGCAGGCCCGCCGCTGGGGACTCGATGTCGAGCTGATTTCGCCCAAGGAGGCGCAGACCCGCGTTCCGTTCCTCGAGACCACGGGCGTGAAGGCGTGCGCGTGGATCCCGACGGACGGCTATGCCGAGCCCTACACGCTGGCCATGGCCCTGGCCCGCGCCGCCCGGCGTCTCGGCGTCCGGCTCAGGACCCAGGCGCCGGTGACCGCGATCACGGTCAGGGGCGGCCGCGTCACTGGGGTTGAGACTCCCGACGGACCGATCGCGTCGGAGACGGTGGTCGTTGCGGCAGGGCCGTGGGTCGAGCTGATCGGCGCGGCCCTCGGGCTCCGCTTCGACACGATACCGATCCGCCACCAGCTCTGGGTGACCGCGCCGATGGCCGAGGTGCCCCGCGGCATGCCGGTGGTCCGGGTCCCGGACGCGTCGGTCTACATGCGCCCGGAGGTGGGCGGGCTCCTCATCGGCGGCTTCGAGGGGCGGCCGAAGAGCTTTCCGATGGCGGCCCTTCCGCCGACCTTCATGATCGAGGAGACCGAGAAGGACCTCGGCGTCCTGGAGGAGCTGGGAGCCGCGCTCACGCGCGCGGTTCCGACGCTCCAGGCGGCCCCGATCATCCGGGGGTGCGCCGGGCTCCCCACGTTCACCCCGGATGGCGACTACCTGATCGGGGCGGTCCCGCGGGTGCGCGGGCTCTACATCGCGGCGGGGTGCAACGCCATCGGGATCGCGGGCTCGCTCCTGATCGGACAGTGGCTGAGCGAGCTGATCCTGGAGGGCAGGACCAGCGTGGACACCTCGACGCAGGCCCTCACGCGCTTCGGCGCGCGCTACCGGAGCCGGCGGCGGCTTCAGGCCGACTGCGAATCCATCTACGCCAACTTCTACAGCCTGGACAAAGGCGCCTTCTGAGGGGAGCGCGGCCTAGCACACGGTATCGGATCGTGGACGTGAGCCTGCCCGTCCTTAACCAGCCCCGTCTGACCGAAAGATTGGCAACCGGCGGCTAGTGACGGAGTGGGGGTTCGTCCTGCGTGATGCCAAATTAGGTCGCCGCAGGGCGGTATATGAATACAGGGGTTGTAAACCCATTCGAGCGGAAGAAATGACCCTTCGTAGGTTTTTTGGGGAAGATCAGTTAAGCCACCCCGCCCGCCGGACCCGGCTCCGTTCAGCGCCGCCAGCCAAGTCGGCGACCGCTCGGGTCACACCCGGAGCAGAAGTTTCGACTCCAACGCTACGCGGCGTTTCGGACCGAGGCAATCAGGGAAACCAGGAATCCAAGGAAGGGAATCCCCTCAGGGGAAGGCTCCCCGCTCGTCGAAGCAGGGAAAGTACGCGAAGGCCACTCGTGGGAGAGCATGAGCCCCGGCAACCCAAATGACCTCCCGCCTCCTCCAGGACCTCGCCCAGGACCAGCTAAACTCCGATTGTTCTCTCTACCATCGCCGGTCTGATCTATCACTATGGCGACGGGCCGCAGGGGCACGACGGTGCGGGAGATCCCAGGACTCAGGTAGAAGCGCGGCGCTCCGGCAACTCGCGCCGCCAGCGAGGATGGGATAGGTGAACGGGGGAGGGGCTCTTGGGACCATATCGAGCCCCTCCCCCCGAGACTCTCGGCCGATTCTTCTTACGGCACTACGTCAAAGGGTTCCGAAGAGGAGGTCGGCTCAGGGGCGGTAACGAAGAGGCCCAGCGGCCCCTCGCACACCTCGTCTGCGTCCAGGATCCGAATTTCCACCTGCGGCAGCGAGGAAGAGGAGAACCCTGTTAACTGTGTCACCGCGAGGACGTCGAAGGCCACCGTTCCCAGATTTGCGCCCTTGAGGCTCCCGTTCAGCGGCTGATAGTTCACGCTGATGTCGCTGTCATAGACCACCGCGCACACTCGCTGCCCTTCCAGCATTTTGAGGCCTCGTGCCCGCAGCGGCGTGACGTCCGGGACCTTGTCCAACAAGGCCTCGCGATCACCGTTGGCGTCGGGTGTGCCCAAGCCAGGGCCGACGTTGTGGGGGAACGGCTGGCTCGGGTTGCCCACATAATTGCGAAGCCCATCGCCAGTGGGACCCGCGGCTGCCCAGGAGCCGGGGATGGTCTTCAGGGCAAACCACCCCTCGTCCCCGACCTGGCCGGTGTGGAGGGTAATGACTCTCCCGACATTGGCCTTGAAGAAGGGGAGTTGGGTCCTCAGCCCGATCTCGGCAATGTGATCGTTCACATCCACGTCCGAGAAGAAGTTGGGTGGGTTGCCGTTATCGATGGAATCCTCGTCGATGACGAGGAAGGCCGCGCGCGCTGGAGGCGCCTCCTCGGCCCGGATGACCAGCTTGGCCTCCGCGCCGCCGCCGACGGCCCCGCCCTCCAGGTTGACCTGCGGGAAGAAGAAGACCTCGGCGACGTTGCGGGCGATGCGCGGGAAGTCGACGCCCGAGGCGCCGATCAAGGTCGAGGTCAGGTCGAGCCGGAAGAGGATCGACTCCTGAAGGTCGAGCGACCGCCCGATAGCCGCGGGCATGTTGAGGATCGTCACGACCACGACGTTGTTGGAGGCGGCCACATCGAGCTGGGCCGACGGGATCTCGGCAAGGACCTGCCCGGTGGCACTGAGGTGAAGAGCCTGGACAGAGCTCACGTCGGGCGAGGTCAGCCGGAACTCCGCGGGCAGCGTGTCAAACATCCGCGCCGAGTTGACCTGGAACCCCGTGTCGTTTCTGGCCGTCACGACGGCAATGACCCGCGGTGGATCCGTCGCGACGACCGTCCCGATTCCGTCCAGCACTGCGCGCACCAGCGGGAGACCCGTAGGGGGGTCTGCCGGCAGCGGGGCACCCTCCGGCGCGGTGAAGACCTTCTCGACGATGACGTGGCTCAGCGCAGGCGTGGGAAGTGCGAGCAGGGCGAGGGGCAGAATAGCCAGAAGGAGAAAGGTAAACTTTCGAGCGTCAGGTACCGCTCTCATCGCGTTCCTCCGCTTACCGCTTTTTCAGCTCCTGTTCCGAGTTATTGCGCCGATGGCTTCTTCTCCAGGTCCTCCCCGTCTTTCAAACCTCCGCGGCTCTCACCTCCCCTCCGGGTCTTTCGGAGTGCGCAAACACGTTATGTGATCAATCGCCAGATTCATTAGGCTACCGGTACGCGAGATTGGCGCAATCGGGCGAGTCACGTATTCCGGGTGGGGAAGATCTCTTAAAACGCGGTAGAGAAAACCCCGGCCTGGATGGCGTGGAGCACTTCTGAGGCTAGACGGAACAGGCCAGGGCCTCGAGGAATCTAGCCGCCTCTCGCAGCGCGTTTGGAGCGGCTACCGCGGCGACGATCAGCGCGAGAGGCACCAGGGGCATCACGAACACGGCGGCGTCCAGGACGGTGAGCCCGATGAGCAGGGCGAAGCGCCAGCTTGCAATGCGGTTCCACATACGGCTCCCCCCATTTGCCGTGACATGGTATCGTGACCAACAATAATGACGGACCCCGTATTCTTCCGCGATCTTGCCTACGTATTGGTGGCGACCGTGCTGGGTGGCGTCCTGGCCCGGCTGGCGCGCCAGCCGCTGATTCTCGGCTACGTCCTAGGCGGAATCCTCGTCAGCCCGCTGACCCCCGGCCCCTCGGTCTCAGACATTCACACGTTCGAGCTCTTCGCAGAAATCGGGGTCATCTTACTCATGTTCTCGATTGGTATCGAGTTTTCACTCCGCGACCTGCTCCGCGTGAGGTGGGTCGCTATCCTGGGGGGCCCCCTGGG